>JALXEI010000072.1:5531-7632 GCA_027069645.1 Hyphomicrobiales bacterium | reverse complement strand
GACGATGATAGTTTTCCCAGGCACGCATCAGTTCATGCAGATCCTTGGCGCGCATATGCTCACTGTCTTCCTTCAGCATACCAAGGAACTTCAGACCTTCTTCCAGCATGACGCCGTTGGTCTGGTAGTAGGTCGCCACACCGGCCACATACTCGTCCATGATTTTCTGAAGACGCATCTGGAACATGCGTGGCGTGATATAGTTCGGGTTGATATCTTCCGCCGTTGTTTTGTCCTTGTGCTCCAGATAGGTACGGACAGGCTTGTAGATTTCCTCGGCGAACTGATCAGCCGTGCCATCAAATTCAGGCGTGAAATCACTGTGATCCTGCACGAATTTGACCATTGCCTTGCCGGCAATACGACCTTCGGCATGTGAACCGGAAGAGAACTTATGACCGGAAGCACCGACACCGTCACCGGCAGTGAACAGACCGTTCACAGTGGTCATGCGGTTATAGCCCCACTGCCATTCTTCAGGTGCAATATCCTCGGGACCCGACACCCAGATGCCGCAGCAACCGGAGTGAGAACCCAGCAGATAAGGCTCGGTCGGGATCAGTTCCGACTTGTTCTGCTCGGGACGAATGTTGAGACCGGCCCAAACGCCAGCCTGACCGATGCACATGTCAAGGAAGTCTTCCCAGGCTTCGGCAATCAGATGCTTGTATTCGGCCGGGTCCATCTTCTCGGACAGAGCCGCCAGAGCGGTTGGCGTATCCATATAGATAGGCCCTTTACCGTCTTTCATTTCCTTCAGCATCGCGTGGTTGCGAAGACAGGATGGCACCACGACAGCCTTGTCATAAGGCCCGTACTGTTCCAGCATGTCGGCATTTTTGGTCAGATAGTCTTCACCAAAACCGTTGGTGGCTTTCGATTTGAAGAGCAGGAACCAGGCACCCACAGGACCATAACCGTCCTTGAAACGCGTGGGAACGAAGCGGTTCTCCATCATGGTCAGTTCGGCACCGACCTGAGCGGCCATTGCATAGGTTGAACCCGCGTTCCAGACCGGATACCACACGCGGCCCATGCCTTCACCGGTCGTTCGCGGACGGAAGACGTTCACGGCACCGCCACAGACATTGAGGATGGCCTTGGCCTTGAAGACATAGATTTTGTCTTCACGGTTGGAGAAACCGACCGCACCGGCAATCTGGTTGTCTTTATTCTTGTCGAGCAGGTATTTCACGATAAAGACGCGCTCATAGATGTTTTCCATGCCCAGCGCTTTTTTCGCGGCTTCGGCAACGATCATCTTGTAGCTTTCACCATTGATCATGATCTGCCAGCCACCGGAGTGAACAGGCTTGCCGCCATCGGCCAGAGACTTGCCGCCCTTGGACTGCCAGGAAGCACCGTCAACACGCGAACCGTCATCCAGTTCTTTCCAGACGGGCAGGCCCCATTCTTCAAACAGATGGACCGAGTCGTTCACATGACGACCAACATCATAAACGAGGTCATCACGGGTGATGCCCATCAGGTCGGCAGCGACATACTGGCAATATTGCTCGGGGGTCTTGCCATCAAGATAGGTATTGATCGCAGAAAGGCCCATTGCCACCGCGCCGGAGCGGTCCATAGCCGCCTTGTCGACAAGGGTGATCTTGATATCATCGCCAGCCCAGCGCTTGGCTTCGTAAGCCGCGCCACAGGCAGCCATGCCGCCGCCAACGATCAGAATGTCTGTTTCCAATTCGACGATTTCCGGATCGCCAAAACTTCCAGCCATATTAATTCCTCCAGATTACAGGCACACATGCTTTCGCTGTGTGGCCGGACATAATTTATCACGTTCCGCTTCCCGGCATTTGCCGGGACTCGTTTGTTTTCGTTGAAATCAGCAAAAGCTAGCTGCTGATGGTCGGCAGATCGCCTTCTTCGGTGAACAGGTTCAGGCTGTTGATATCGCCAGCCTCGGGTTTGTTACCATAAGGATCAATGGATCCGACCGGCGTGGTGCGAACCGGGAATTTGTAACGATCGACCTTGCCGTCGCGGAACTTGATGGTCCACATGATAGCGCTGTCGGTACGCAGCGGAATGGCTGCCCCGCCCATTGGCACCCAGTCGGCAAAGGCGCGGACTTCAATCG
>JALXEI010000072.1:0-5521 GCA_027069645.1 Hyphomicrobiales bacterium | reverse complement strand
CTGCTGCGGACAGGCCTGGACGCAGCACTGACATTCCCAGCACTGTTCGGGCTCCTGGTTGAAAGCTTTCATGCGCTCGGTATCAAGCTTCATGAGATTGTTTGGGCAGATATACATGCAGGCGGTGACTTCACCACCCTTGCAGCCGTCGCATTTCGCGGTGTGAACGAAAGTTGGCATACTGGTGTTCCCTCCTCCTCGAACAGGGCGTTGCGCCCCCGTGGATTATAATGAATAGATGTGAAAGGGAATGACACCCTTTCCAAGCCTCAATAAGTTGGACTGTGCGGGTTTGTATACCATATTTGCAACAAGTTCAATCGCATCTGTTTCAAATATTCTGTTTTTTTGATTTGCTTTCTGGAATGCCACCAGACTGCAAGGGGAACGGGGCCGGTAACGCCCCCTTTACCAGCGCGTCAAAGCATTGTATTTAAACAGATTTCAGCCAAATTTTCCTACCCGCGAACCGGTCGTTCATGCCGACGCCAGAGATCATACAAATGTTTGATGCCGGGAAAATTTTTGATCTGAATGATGCCGATATAATAGCTCATCAGCGAAAGCTCCAGCAGACGGATATGCCAGCTTGTGGCGATGAAGACGGGATATTCCTCGCCACGATAACGCCGTTTGTGTTCATGGGCACCCTTGAAATTATAGAGATAGTTGGCGGTTTCATAAAATATCTTGAGAATGGCCCAGACTTGCAGGGAATGACGCGGCATATCCCTGACCTGAGCCAGATTGCTGAGGGGGGACAGGCCCAGGTTGAGGCTTTCCAGCCCCTCTTTTTGAAAGGTCTGCAAAGCTTCAAGCGTGATCCAGGTCGCGAGCCCGGTTGGCGCTGTTTTCACCGCCGCAGCAATATCATTATAATAGCCAAAAACCTTGCCGTCCCGACAAAGCGGCGAGAAAAAAACATAGCCAAGGACTTCGTTCCGATCGTTAAGTGCATAGAATTTGCGCACCCCGGATTCATCATCAAACACCGGCGGGCGAATCAGAAATTTCAACTGATGACGTGCCGTTCGCGTACTCATCCAGTCGGCGAAAACCCGTTCGAGATCTGCTCTGACAATACCGTAGTCCTGTCGCAGCTCCGCCATGCCCAATTCTTCAACCCTTGCAACCTTTTTGCCCTGACGGATGGCATAGCGCAGATTGTTTTTTTTGTTGCCGCGCAGCGAAAACGTCTGCAAGGGCAGGTCTGTTTCATCACCAAAAGCATTGATGGCATATCCAAACCGCTCCCCCAGCAGACGAGCAAAAGGTTTTGAAATCTGGATGAAGGTCGGCTTTTTAACCTGCCTGAGCATTTTCTCGACAAAACGAGGCCATTGCGCCTTGTCACAGACAGGGTCGCCGAGCACAAGACTGGCCCCCAAGAAACGGGCGAAGCTGGCATAACCGATATCGGGGAGATGAAACTCGACAAATCCGGGCTGGGTGGTCAGATAGCTGACGGGTTCGGAACCGTATAATTTCAAATAGTCAAGCTTGCGTTCCGGCGCAAGCGCTTCAATCCGCCCCCTGCTCATTGGCACCCCCGTTCCATTCAGGACATTTAACGAGCAGACTACTGTTCTTTCAACAGGTTAACAAGCTTATGATTGTTCTTTTCTTCCGCTATATTTAATGGCAAATCGCCATCCCGGTCGGCGATTGTACGATCTGCTCCATAACGCAGCAACAGTTCGACAATATCCGCTAGACCACGTGCAGCGGCCCAGTGCAGGGGCGTTCCACCATTCCGGTCGACAAAATTGACATCGGCCCCCCGCTCAAGAAAGGCATGAACAATGGCGACATGACCATTGCGAATGCCCTCGATCATGTTTTCGCTTTCATTGAGCTTGTTGGTATTCCAGCCCGAGACACCAAAACAGACCAGTTCCCCCTCCCTGACCATTTGCACCATCGGTTCATAGGTCAGCGCTCCGGTATCGACGACAAAGGCCCCGTCGCCATATTCTTTTGCCGCCGTCTCCGCCCCCTGCATGGTGGCAAAACCATAGATGGCCCGCCCGTCAGGAGAGCGCGTATAGTAGCGAAGTTTTTTCATAGAGCGATTTTTCCCGATTAGACTTGACTGCCGATCTGTTTTTTCAGAATGGTCTTTCTGACAATGGTTTTCAACTGCATACCGGTATCGAATCAAGGAAAAATCATGCCTGACAGCGTCTCTTCACCTCGCCTGGCCGTCACGGACAAGGATATTGAAAGCTGTTTTGCAACCTTGCGCGAACTGCGTCCGCATCTGCAAAAAGAGGGATTCGTACAACAGGTTCGCGAAATGGAAAAAGAGGGCTTCCGGCTTTTGTTTGTTGAGAAACAGGGAGAGACGGTTGCCGTGACAGGCTTTCGGGTTTTCACCAACCTTTACAAAGGCAAATGCCTTTATGTGGATGACCTTGTGACCGCAAGCGCCCATCGCTCAAAGGGCTTTGGCGCAAGGCTGCTTGAATGGCTTTATGAATATGCCGGGGAACAGCATTGCACCCTGCTGCATCTCGACAGCGGCTGCCAGAGACCACGTGCCCATGCCTTTTATTTTCGACAGAACATGGTGATTACCAGCTTTCATTTTGCCCGCGAGCTCCCGACCGGAAACCATCAGTGATACGGAATGCCAACTGCCTCGCAGAGGAAACGCATCAGCGGACCGGCGGCCTCAAACCCTCGCGCCACCTGCCCGACAAAATCCGGGCGCGCCGCCTCTTCGGCGCTTGCCCCGCGCATGACAAAAAAGCTTTTCAGTTTCAGATCCTCGATATGGGGGTGATCGGCATCGAAGCCGCGCGGCGGGCGTTTCAGGCGGTCGCCTTTCAGACGCGTCAGCCTCTCGCCGCGCACCTCGCCAAACATCCGGTTGAGTTTTTTGTCATTGCGCACCTGTGACCAGCCCGTCGGATCATGCGCAATGGCAAGGCGAATCCTTTTCAGTTGCGGGGCTGCCGGAGTCCAGACACCACCGCCATAGCGAATATTGCCCGGCTCCAGATGCACGTAAAAACCAGGCGCATGAGCATCGCGCCCATACATGTGGCGAAACTGAATGGCGGCACTGGTCTTGTACGGGGTCTTCCGGTTGCGCCCGAATCGCTGGTCGCGATAGATGCGAAACATGGAGCCACCATGCTTTTTCGGCACAGCGAGAAAATGCGGCGATATTTTTTCCAGAGGTTCGGCCATCGCCTCGATGAAATCGAGTACAGGCGCAATCACATCCGTGTCATAGCGTTCTTTATTCGCCATGAACCAGTCGCGATTGTTGTTCTGTTTGATGTCCTCGAAAAACCGGAAGAATGAAGGCCCGAATCCCGCAAAATCACTCACACCGTCCCCCGCGGTACCGGCATTGCCGTAAAACACTGCGCAAAAGCGCATGGGCCGACCGGGAACACATCCGGGAACACGCAACCCACCGAAAATACGCGACTTTCAACATATCTATTGTGTAGCAGGGTAGCTCCCGGGTGTAGCAAAATGCAAGGAAAACTTGAAGGCTGCCGGGGTCAGGGGCAAAACGGAGAGCAAACAGGAGTTTGTCTTTGCCGGTTTAAGAGGCCAATTCAAAACTCATTGCTTGATTTTATTGAGTTTTTTCCTGTTCAGAATCAAGCAAACCGGCGCCGAACGGGGCTGGCGTCCCTTTCAAGCCGGTTTGCGCCGATAATGGGCTGGAAAAGACCAATAAAATCAGTGAGGAGTTTTGAATTGGCCTCTAAGAGGTAGTATAGGCGAGAATATACATCTGGCGGGAAAATGAAATGGACGAGAGCATTTGCCGATGAGCGATGCCGTGAATGCTCCAGCCCCATGTCCTGCTTGAGCACACCAAAGACTATTTCCACAATAATTCTATTACACATCAATAACTTGTTGTAAAATAGCAGCAAATGATTCTTCATGTTTTTGCAAATGCCAACAGGAATATGCAGTCCCTTTTTCTAGAGCTTTTGGAACTGTTCCTTTGAAATATAGCCTTTGTCGGCCAGCAATATTCCCATCAGTCCAACGGCCATTTTCAACATAGGGGCACGGTCATCGGTACTTCCTCGTGTGATATGGACGGCCAAAAGCTCTTTCCACCTTGTCCCAAAAGCATGTGCAGCAAAACCGACAGCGGTACAAACAGGCGGCCTTGCAGGACAACAAACCTCTCATAGGGGGGGATTTCGTCGAAATAATTCCGGTACATCTGGCCAACGCCAAAAGCATGGAAACATTTGAAATTCTTGATCGACATTTCAAAATCTATTTGTCTGCCCCCAGAATAGACTCTGGGAAGGCTGCTTTCGGGCAGCAGAAATAACCGCCTGTCCCAAAGACAGGCCGCCATCATTTGCCGGGAATTTTGCTGGCGAGAGCACGCTCAGGCCCTTTTCCTGCAAGCATTTTGTTGCTCCGGCAAGAAGCAGAGAATTCTGGAAAACGCCACCGGTCAAGACGATTGTTTTTATATTATTTTTGGCCGCGATGGCTAACACCGTCTCATCAATGAGCCTGATCAGGCTGTTGTGAAACCGGGCCGCAATAATGGCCGGATCTGTCTTCTTTTGCAGATCATCCAGAATGCCGCCCCACAGGGGTGACCAGCCAATCATATTGTGTTGGAAAGTAAAGCCATAATCGCCTCTTTCCTCCGCACAGCCTTGCGCAAGGGCCTGCAATTGCATGGCGGCGTGGCCCTCGAAACTGACCTTGTCAGGACAAAGGCCAAGGATTGCGGCAACGGCATCGAACAGGCGGCCAGCCGATGAGATTTTTGGCGAATTCAAGCCTCGTTCGATCATTTGTTCTATCTGATCCAGCGGTTTGGTTTGCAAATGTTTTATGCCATCGAGATCGCCAAACTCACGCTCGAACCCCCTGCCCTCAAACGCGGCCAGCAAATGAGCAAAGCTGTTGCGCCACGGCTGCAAGTGCGCCTGTGCGCCCCCCGGCAGGGCCACGGGTAAAAAATGCGCCATGCGCTGGCAGCTTTTATAGTCCGCCAGCAAAAACTCCCCACCCCACAAACGATCATCGGCCCCATAACCGAGGCCATCCCACACCACACCCAAAACCGGCGGCGCATCAATCTCTCTATGATGTTCCGCAAGACAGGCGGCAATATGGGCGTGGTGGTGCTGGATATGATCGAGGGGACAGCGGGCATCTGCTGCCAATTGTTCGCCCAGGCGGGTCGAGAAATAATCAGGATGAAGATCCACCGCAATGCGCTCCGGCGTGAATTCATTGGTCTGGTGATAGAGCTCAAGGTTTTTGCGATAATCCCTGTGCGCTGCCGGATTTTCCAGATCGCCAATATGTTGTGAGACAATGGCCTGACCGTTTTTCAGCAGACAGAAAGTATTTTTGAGTTCGCCCCCCATCGCAAGAATAGCCGGAGCCTCTTTAAAACCCTCCGGCAACACAAAAGGCTCGGGCGCATATCCCCTCGCCCGGCGCATGATCTGCGGGGCACCGGCCACCAGTTGCACAACGCTATCATCCACGCGGTTGACAATGGTAC
>JALXEI010000071.1 GCA_027069645.1 Hyphomicrobiales bacterium | reverse complement strand
CCTGTTCGCCCGTGACCTGGTCGTGGTGGCCACCTCCAACACGCCGCCAGCCGGCCTTTATAAAGACGGGCTCAACCGGTCGCTGTTTTTGCCCTTTATCGAACTCATCGAGGACAAAATGGAAGTCCTGCAACTGGACGCGCAGCTTGACTACCGCCGCGACCATTTCCTCAATACGCCGCATTTTTTTATTCCGGCTGATGCGAGAGCCCGGCGGCAACTTGATGAATTGTGGGCGCATCTGGCCGGGGGCGTGCCACCGCATGGTGGCGGCCTCGAAGTGGCGGGCCGGCGGATCCCGATCCCGCGCATGGGGGGCGGCATGGCACGCTTTTCATTTGCCGACCTTTGTTCAAAGCCGCTGGGCAGCAGTGATTATCTGGCCCTGTGCGAGCATTTTCATACCTTTTTTCTGGAGGATATTCCGCAGCTTCCCCCGGAACGCTATAACGAGGCGCGCCGGTTTATCAAACTCGTCGATACGCTTTACGATCAAAAACGCCGCCTGATCGCCTCGTCAATGGTGGAGCCTGATGAAATCTATGTGGCGGGCAAGGGGGCCGACGAATTCACCCGCACCAGTTCGCGCCTCACCGAAATGCGCCGCAGCGACTGGCCCCCGGCGTCGGAATGAGGCCTTGTAGCGGTAGTCTGAAACTGACGTTTGTGGGAGAAAGGATATTACCAGCAGAACAAAATTTCTCTCCGAATATTCCATGTAGTTATCAACAGAACATTTGTTTATAAGCCTTGTGGAGGATAGTGTGTAAATTGCGAATCACCAAATTGGGGAAAACGCACATTTCGACAGGGTGGAATTTATGACTGCAATATCGAAAAAGGTATTCGATATCAAAGATGTAATATGCCCATTCCAGGAAATGGGGGCCTATGAGGCCTTGTGGATGCGTGAAAAGGCATCGTTTAAAACTATTTCACAGCAGCTCACTGAAACATTCGGCTCAAGCCTCCCTTCGATTTTGATTAGTGCCGACGAAGCCTATGAAATGGCTGAGCGCGTTGATAAAAAGCTAAGGTCAAATAATGTTACAAACTACGGTATTCGTGTCCACAGCGCATATGAGTACCCGGAACGGTTGCGTGACGCAGATTGGCCGATGGAATTGTTATATTATGAAGGTTGGTGGGACCTGGTTTTTTCGCCTGCCGTGTCTGTTGTCGGTACTCGCAAGCTTTCCCCTAAAGGTATAAAACGCACAGAGGCACTGGTTCGCCAGCTTGTAGCAGATAACTACACTATAGTATCAGGGCTTGCTTTAGGGGCTGATACTATCGCCCACAAAACAGCATTGCAAGAAAATGGTCGTACAATCGCTGTGCTTGGCACACCGCTATCAAAACCTTACCCACGGAAAAATACAAAACTCCTAGAAGAGATTGCACGTGAACATCTCGTCATCAGCCAGGTTCCCGTCATGCATTTCTATGACCGATATAACAAAGGCGACAATCGCTACACATCTCATTTTTTTCCAGCACGCAACGTAACAATGTCTGCGCTATCTGATGCAACTATCATTGTGGAAGCAAGCGATACATCTGGCACGATGCATCAGGCTCGTGCGGCCTTGAAACAAGGTCGAAAGCTGATAATCCTAGACAACTGTTTTCGTGACCGGTCACTGACGTGGCCTGAAAAATTCGAAAAAAAAGGAGCTATTCGCGCACGTTCTTATGATGATGTGAGGGAAGCTCTTGGCAAATAAACTTTCCGCGATCGATGAACTAACTCGCTCTGCCCATAGGCATCTCGACGAACAGGACGAGTGCTATTATTTTCGTGAATATACAGCGCACGCAGGTTATCAATTCAGCGATACGAATCAATTGATATTCAACTTCAAAAAACCAATGGATAAGAAGAGCAACCATAGAGAATGGCAGTACAAGGAAAAAGCGATTGAAACTATCGCTAAAATGTTTTCTCCCTATGCAAAATATTTCGCTGATAACCAATTTATACTCGTTCCAATCCCTCCCTCGAAACCCATTGGTCATCCGGAATATGACGACCGAGTTGTTAGAATGTTGAGATCCATTCAGCCAAATCAAAACCTCGATATTCGAGAACTCGTTGTTACCCGACAGGAACGTCAATCTTTTCATGATGGTGGTCAGCGCTTATCCCCGCGCGATCTAAAGAAACTCCTTACCATTAACCAAGATGAAGTTACTGATGTTCAGGAACATCCCTTTGCAATTATCGATGATGTATTGACAACAGGTAGCAACTTCAAAGCTGTCAGTATGCTTCTTAGGGAAACTTTTCCTGGAGTTGGCATCGCAGGATTTTTTGTAGCGCGATGCGTTTTTTCGGAATAATTATATCAGTGAATATAAGACATACTGATATATAATTATGTATTTACAGCAATAATTAAATTTAATGTATTGTGTGTAGTTGTTAATCGGTCGTATTCATACTCATTTTTATTATTTTCAGTAGGCCAGATGTTTTTTGTAAAAATCGAGGGTGCGTTGCCAGGCGAGGGCGGCGTCTTTTTTGTCATAGCGGGCACCTGAAGGGTTGGCAAAGGCGTGGTCGGCTTCATACCAGTAGACGGTGAGATCGGTCTTGCCGGCCTTTTTCATCTGCTGCTGAAAATCCTGCACCATGTTGCGGGTGATCCAGCGGTCCCTTGTTGCGAAATGGCCCATGACCGGCCCGTGGAGCCGGGCAAGCTGTTGCGCCGATCTTTTCACATGGCCGTAATAGATAACGGTGGCATCCACCGGTGTGGCAATGGAGCAGTTGAGTGACCAGCCGCCACCAAAGCACCAGCCGACGGTGCCGATTTTGCCATTGCTGCCCCTGTGGGCGCGGGTCCAGTCGGCCATTGCCCTGATCTGTGCGGTGGCGCGTTTTTCATCGAGTCCGCGCATCAGACGGCGGGCCTCGGCGGCGCTTGTGGTGACCTCGCCATTGTAAAGATCGACAGCAACGGCGACAAAGCCCCTCCGGGCCAGTTCGGCGGCAACACTTTTGATCTGGTCGTTGAGGCCCCACCATTCATGCACCAGCAGTACCGCGGGCGCGGGGGTCTTGTCGGGCAGGGCGATAACACCGCCGACCTCGCCGCCTTCCGGTACTTTCACCGTAACAGGGGTGGTTGAGGCGGCGGCCGATTTTGCCAGCTCCGGCCAGGCCAGCACCGTGGCCAGTGGCAGGGCAAGAGCGCCTTTCATGAAGGCCCGCCGTTCGGCATCGTTTACTTCCGGTTTCGGGCTGTTGTCATCATCGCTTCCGCATCCGAATATGCTGCACATGCTTTTCATCCCTGTTTTCAAATTTCTGTGTTGTCCGGGCACTTTATCATTGTCAAATACTTCAATCAGCCTATTGTTTAATCAATATTGCGTGATATCGGCAAACTGGCGTTCGCCGGGCGGAGCGCCTGAAAAACGGGACAAGCAAAATGGTTCAACTGACACTTCCCAAAAATTCAAGGGTTGCCAAGGGGAAGAAATGGCCGGTGCCGGAAGGGGCGAAGCGCCTGAAGGAATTTCATATATATCGCTATGATCCCGAACAGGACGATCCGCCCCGGCTGGATATCTATACCCTTGATCTGGATGATTGCGGGCCGATGGTGCTCGACGCCCTGTTAAAGATCAAGAACGAGATCGACCCGACCCTGACCTTCCGCCGCTCCTGTCGCGAGGGCGTGTGCGGGTCCTGTGCCATGAATATCAAGGGGCTGAATACGCTGGCCTGCACGACCAGCATTTCCGATTTCAAGGGTCATATCGGCATTTACCCGTTGCCGCACATGTCGGTGGTCAAGGACCTGGTCCCCGATATGAGCAGTTTTTTTGCCCAGCACGCCAATATTACCCCCTGGTTGCGCACGGAAACGCCGGAACCGCAGCATGAATGGCGCCAGTCGCGTGAGGAGCGGGCCGAACTGGACGGCCTCTACGAATGTATATTGTGCGGCAGTTGTTCCACCGCCTGCCCGAGCTACTGGTGGAATGGTGACCGCTATCTGGGCCCCGCCATTTTGTTGCAGGCCTATCGCTGGCTGATCGATAGCCGAGACGAACTCAAGGGCCAGCGCCTTGATCGCATTGAGGATCCTTTTCGGCTCTATCGCTGTCACACCATACTAAACTGCACCAAAACCTGTCCCAAGGGTCTCAATCCGGCAAAAGCCATTTCGGAAATCAAGAAAATGATGATCGAGCGCCAGACCTGATCGCGAATACTACCGGAATGCAAAAAGTCTGACCTTTGTATTTTTGCTGAGGTCCCGAAAACACCTCGCTCCCCGGACAAGCGCAGCGCAGAGCCGGGGTCCAGAGTCGAAAGTGATATAACCCCAATTATACCAAAACGCAAAAAGCCTGACTGACCTTTCCCATTCTGTCTCAATGTTTCGCTTCCCGGACAAGCGATATTGTATCTTTCTGATTTCAAACAACAAAAATTGTCATCCCCTCGAAGGAGGGGATACATAGCCACAGATCTTTCGATTCCGGTCACGAAACCGGCAACAAACTCCCGTTTCAAATTGCCAATACGGAGATTATGGATCCCCGCCTGCGCGGGGATGACACGGAAATACAAAGGAAAATCATTATTTGCTGACTGGCGTTTCTGAAAATGCTTATCTATTATTCGGGTTATATGATTTTGTTTTTGTTCGTTTTTTTCAACAAGTTACTAAAACCAACCGCCCCTGTCTCCCGGATCAAGGCTATCGCTTGCCCGGGAAGCTGAACGGCCATAAACAAAAAAACATCCCGCCGATGATATGATCGGCAGGATGTTTGATATTGACCAGCACTGTTGCTCGTCATGCTGTGCAACAACGGGTTCTCACAGCGTGACCGGCTGCATGCGGGTTATTTTTTCTTCCAGTTCTCGGACGGACAGATGAAACCAAAGCAGCCCTGCACATTGAGACCGGAACCGGTTTTTCTGATGGTTCCTGTAAAGGTACCGGGAAATTCGGGATGTTTCATGTGCGAATCTTTCCAGACTCCGGCCTTTACTTTTCTGGCACAACGAAACATGACAGTTCCATTGGCCGCCACGGCCCTCAATCCGCCCTTGGCGCACATGGTTACCTTGGCGCCCTTGCCATTGGGGCGTTTGTAGGAGCCTGCCACACCGGCCATTGCCGTGGTGGAAATGAAAGCCGTCAGAGCGGCTGTTGTGATGAGTGTTCCCGTAATTTTTTTCACTGTCATGATCGCTTTACCTTCTCGCGTCTTTTCCGCCTGTTGCCCTCTGTGCCACGCGAACGCGAACCGGAGCAATATACAGACCCTGTTTTGATCGGGGCAAATACTGTTCTGCCATCGTACCCCACGAGGGCACCGTACCATTTGTCGCAGGGATTGGCAAATCCGTGAAATCGATAATGGACTGCGATGCAAAGGAAATCTGTTCCCGATATTAAAAGACCATGTTACCGGTCCGGTTCAGCGAATGCGGTAGCTTTGGTGACAGGCATTGCAATTGTCCGTGATGTCGGCCAGCGCCTCGTAAATCCGGTGTTGCGCGGCCTTGCCAGGTTCCAGTTCCGCTTCACTGGCAATCTGTACAAAGCGGCTGGCGGCATGATGCATCCTTGTGCCGATCTCTCCCATTTCCTTCGGCATGAATTTGCCCAGATGAGCGGCGCCATGCAGGGACAGGGAGGACATGCCGAGGCGTTTTTCGGCAATTTCTCCGGCCGCATCCACATCGCCCCTTGCCAGTTGCCTGAAAATTTCATTCAAAGCCACGAGATGATCGCGCATATTGGACAGCATATGCTGTTGCATCATGGCGGGCAGTTTGACCATCTGGCGGCTGTCTTGCGTGGCCATCACCTTTTGCAGGGCAAGGCTGCTTCCGGCCACAAGAAGCAGAACCAAAGGGAGTAACAGTTTCAGTTGTTTCATCATTCTATTCCCGTAACAGTTAAATTTCGTCGGGTTGATCTTGCCCTGGAAACACCGTCCGGCATATGATAACAATCATGTTGAACAGTTTTGTGGAACAGCTTGTTGCCGGAGCCTCCGGGGTTCGGCGGGTGGACAGGGGCGTAACTCTGTTTCATGAAGGTGATCGGGTCGAGAAGGTCTTTGTGATCGATCAGGGGCTGGTGGAACTGATCCGCCGACAGCCTGACGGGGCATGGATCATCCTGCAACGGGCAAGCCGGGGGGCGGTGCTGGCGGAATCATCGCTCTATTCGCAACATTATCATTGCGACGCCGTTGCGGCGTGCCCCTCGACGGTTTTTCAGTTGCCGAAAAGGGCCGTTCTGGAACGTCTCGACGAGGATCTGCAACTGGCGCGGGAATGGGCCGCCTGGCTGGCGCGCGAGGTGCGTGCCGTTCGCACCCGCTGTGAAATTCTGTCACGAAAAACAGTGGCCGAACGTGTTGATGGCTGGTTGCTCTGGCATGAAAACAGGCTGCCGGAAAAGGGCCAGTGGAAGAGCATGGCGCTGGAAATCGGCGTCAGCCCCGAGGCTTTGTATCGGGAACTGGCGAAGCGGGGTCGCAAGCGATAATTCATGCTTCCTGGTTTACCTCGCACATTTAATACGCGACGGCGCAGGCGATGACTCATGCAGACTGGTTGTTGAAAAGAAAAGGGCTTTACGCAACCCTATGCGTTGGTTTGCAGGGCGGTTGGTATTTTACCGGCCAGCCGTTCCGCTTCCCGGACAGGCGACAGCCTTGATCCGGGGAGCAGGGCAGGACGAAAGACCCGCGCGACAGGTGCCCTGTTAATGGACGCTCAGCGGTTCCAGATCGTTGTCGATAGCATCGGCCAGAGCCTCGGCCCGGCTGTCGGTGAGCATCAGGGGTGTACCGTCTGCGGCATGCAGGGAATAAAGCGGACTGTCGTCCTCGATTTCTTCCAGGGCCGGAAACAGGCGGTAGGCTTCTTCCTTGTGCAGCAGCTTGATATAGGCCACTTCGCCCTCGCCAAGATGTGTAAATTCGAGCAGGCTCATGGCATCGGACTCATCCATTTTAAATTTTGTATATTCTTCCATAGGTCAGTCCTCCAGATCACTGCGCGTTACGATTAACGGGTTTTTGCCGCTTTCAGGCACTGTATGTTCATACAGGAATCATCTCATGCTATTTTATATGGGTATTCTAGCACGATTTTTCTTTTTCTCCAGCCCATCATCTGTGTGCGACCTGCCATAGAACACCGGATGCCCGGCAGTGGTCATGATCGCAGGGCGAATATAGTGAAGATTTACGGCAAATTAAGGTCACAAGGGGTAACGGATCTGACAAAATTTTGATCTCTCGTCCGCCCTTTGTGATCTCCCTATGCCTGCTCGTTGATCTTGATGCGACGAACCGAATTTTGCAGAGCCGGACGAAGCAGGTTGATGGAGAGCAGGCCGTTTTTCAGACTGGCGTCCATCACCTCGATGCCGTCAGCCAGTACAAAGGTGCGCTGGAACTGGCGTGCGGCGATGCCCTGATGCAGATAGTCGCTTTTTTCCTCGTCACTCTGGCGACCACGGATCGTGAGCTGATGATTTTCCAGTGTGATCTCCAGCTGATCCGGTTTGAAACCGGCGACAGCAAGCGTAATGCGCAGTCGACGACCGGTTTTGTCATCATCTGCAAGGCGTTCGATATTATAG
>JALXEI010000070.1 GCA_027069645.1 Hyphomicrobiales bacterium | reverse complement strand
GTTCAGGGTGCGGGTCGGCCCCACCAGACTGGGGACGGGACGCGGATGTGATTTCCAGGCCGTCGGCTGGCCGCATCGCGTTTTCGGTGTTCAGTTGCACCCCGAGATCGACCGCCGGATTATCAGGCGCTGGTCTCTTGCTGCCGCGCATATGCTGACAAAAAAAGGCGCTCACAATGCGGAGCGCCTGCTGGCTGATCATGAAAAATATGCCGCCGCCCAGAGAAACTGGCTGAACGACTTTATGATGCACTGGACCTCGCTAATGGATAACCCGCGTCCATAACCTGACCAGACCGCCTTTCGACTGCCCCCCGCCAGGAACAGCCCGGCAAAGCCCGAAAGACTATTCGACACTGCTTGTCGAGGAAAAAAGCGGCACCATCGAAAGCTGAAGGTGATCCCCCTTGCCACTCTCCCGGGCCTTGTCAGCTTCAAAAATCATGAAACCGATTAAAAAACTTGCGGCGAAAACCGCCAGCGAAACTATTCTGATATCCTGCATTTTTACTACCCCGCAAAAAACAGCTTATGCGACAAGGCGCAACAAACGAAATCAACTTTACGAGATACTAGCAGTCAAAAACTGCTGTAAGCTTAACAATCCCGCCAGAAATGTAAAGCCGCATCACGTATGACATATGGCCTCAACAGGCCCCTGTTTCAACCAAATGCCGGTGGAACCTAACGATTTTGATCAACTATTCCAGTGTATTTTTGTCGCACAGGTTGAATATACAGCCTATTTTTGTTCATAATTCGTCATACCCTGCCCCTAATCGATTGTTTCCATATCCTTTTTTGTTATTTCCCTGGCCTGGGATATCCATTTGTCACGGGCTATTCTGGCACGCCCCAGACGCGGTTTCCTGTCCAGTTCATCGCCAATCCGTTCGATCTGACGCGGTGTCAGACGTGCAATCTGTTCCACAGTGGTGATTCCCTGATCGAGCAGAATTTTCTCGATAACACGACCTATACCATTGATCTGGCGCAGATTTCCTCTGGTACCGGCATTTTTTTGTGGATAAGTCTCTGTACGGCTTATTTTGACCTTTTTTACAACAGGTGCGGCAGTCTGCGTAGCGGGCTGCTCCCCGCGAATCAGCATGGAGGCCTGTTCACACCAGCGGTCACGTCTGATTCGCCCCATTGATCCCTGATTGTTTCGGGAAAGCTGCCGCTCGATGTTGTCGATCTCGTCATCCGACAACATGCTGATCTGCTGCCAGGAAAAATATCCGTTACGATTGAGCAGATTTTCGATCATCGGTCCAATACCCCTGATCTTTTTCAGATCATCCCGGGTATGTTCTGTTGCCAGAATTTCGGACCGCGGCGTTTCATTTTCCTCAGCCTTTTCGGAATGATGATGTTCCGATGCGCGCGGTGCTTCACCGTCAGACCCGGCGCGATGCTGCGACTGCCAGTCGGCAAAGCGGGCACGGCCCTGCGAATATGCGGCCTGCATCAGGGGCAGAACAAAGGCTGCAAACCGTCGAACACCGGCCGCAAGAAGAATGGCAAGCGCAGAGAGACGACGCAAAACAGGATGCCCCCCTGCCCCTGCAAAACGGGTACGCGCAACAAGAGACCCGAACTGAATATTTGAAAACCTGGTCAGCGACAAAGCAGCAAATGATGCTCTGACACCGGCCATCGCGGAGCGGGTTTCGGTAACAACAGATCCCCTTTCATATTCAACCGCTTCTTCTTCCTCCGCGGCCGAATCCGTTCCGGCGACACAGGCCATCGGGATGACGAACAGGGTCAGAGCGGTTGCCACGAGCACACCGAACATCAGGGAAATGGCCATGCCGTTGAAAATCGGATCGCTGAGAATAACGCTCGAACCGGCAACCAGTGCAAAGGCGGTAATCAGAATGGGTCGTGAACGCGCCACCACGGCCGCCATTACAGCTTCACGCTGCGACAGTCCTGCCTCAACGGATTTTAGCGTAAAGTCCACCAGCAGAATGGAATTTCGCACAATGATACCGGCAAGAGCGATCCAGCCAATCATCGAGGTTGCCGTAAAGGACGCACCCAGCAGCCAGTGACCGGGAATGATGCCGATCAGTGTCAGGGGAATGGGGGCCATAATGATCGCCGGGATACGAAAACTGCCGAACTCCCAGACCACCAGCATATAGATCAGCACCATTGCCACCATGAACGCAGCACCCATGTCGCGGAAGGTTTCATAGGTCACCGTCCACTCACCGGCCCAGACAAAACCGGTGGCCCCGCTTTCGGGTGTTCCGCCCCACAGCTCGCCATTCAGGCTGACACCCTCGGGAGTCTTGTAATCCTTCAGCAATTTGCTCACTTCCAGCATACCGTAGACAGGCGCCGCGAGACGACCGGCCACTTCTCCGGTGACATATTCAACAGGACGCAGATCCTTGTGATAGATGGTCGGATCGGTTTTCTTGCGGACAAACCGGCCCAGCGCATGCAGCGGCACAGTCTTGCCGGAACGGGCAACAATCGGCAGTTGCAGCAGGCGGGTCAGGTCTGTTCTCACCGACAAGGGGGCCTGCAGGACAATGTAGCGTGGCTCCAGCTCGTGGCCGACCTTGATATCTCCCAGTTTGAAACCACCCATGACCATCGCCAGTTGTGCGGTGATATCGCTGGCTGATATGCCATTCTGGCGGGCCCGGCGACGATCCACCTCAAAGGTCAGGTTTTCATGCGGCTCGTCGAGATAATTGTCGACATCAACAATATTTTCGGCCTTTTTGAAAATTGCCGTCATGTCACGTGCCACCTGGCGACGTGTCGCGTCATCCGATCCGTAAATCTCGGCGACAAGGGTCTGCAAGACCGGCGGTCCGGGCGGCATTTCGACAACCTGAATTGAAGCCTTCAGATTTTGGGCCAGCGGCGTCAGCAGTGCACGAACCTCGACAGCGATTTCATGACTGGACCGCTGCCGTTTGCTCTTGTCCAGCAATTGCACCTGAATATCCCCCTGCCAGGGTTTCTGACGCAGATAGCTGTGACGCACGAGGCCGTTGAAATTGAACGGGCTGGCAGTGCCGGTATAGGTCTGAACGGCTGTCACTTCCTTTATGGCCAGAATCTTCTGTGTCATCGACAAAATCGCATTGGCGGTCGTTGGCAGGGAACTGCCATCGGGCATGTTCACAACCACATTGAATTCAGGTTTGTTGTCGAGCGGCAGCATTTTGACCGTCACATGCTGCGTGTAGAACATTGCACAGGCGATAAAAAACGTACCCCACATGATGTAACGGAAAATGCGGGCCTTGCGCGGGCTGTCGAGCAGCGGCGACAAAAGAACGCCGAACACCCGTCCCAGAACCACGGTCTGCCGGTGCTCGCGCTCCTCCATCACCCGCAACCGGGCCATGTCGGGACGTATACGCATCACCAGCCAGGGCGTAAAGATAAAGGCGGCAAACAGCGAAAACAGCATGGCCACGGAACCAAGGGAGGGTATGGGCTCCATATAGGGCCCCATCATACCCGATACAAAGCCCATCGGCAGCAGGGCCGCAATGACCGTAAAGGTTGCCAGAATGGTGGGGTTGCCCACTTCGGCAACCGCATCAATGGTGGTTTGCGTATCCACCATGCCCTTCATCAGCCAGCGACGATAGATATTTTCGACAACGACAATGGCATCATCCACGAGAATGCCAATGGAAAAAATCAGTGCGAACAGCGACACGCGGTCAATGGTATAGCCCAAAATCCAGGCCGAAAAGACCGTGATCAGAATCACCACCGGGATGACCAGCGCCACAACCAGCGCCGGTTGCCAGATAAAGCCGAGCGCAATGAAAATCAGTACAACAACTGCACCGGTGGCAACGAACAGCTTGAAAATCAGTTCATCAACTTTTTCACCGGCTGTGGCTCCATAGTTGCGTGTTACGGCAATATGCAGATTTTCCGGGATCACCTTGCCCTTGAGGGCCTCGACACGATCAAGAATGGCCTGCGCGACTGTCACACCATTGCTGCCCGCTTTCTTGGCGATGGCTATAGTGACGGCCGGTGCCCCGTTTGCGCGGACAAGCCCCGCCTCTGCGGCTGCCGGACCGGTATAATATTGTACAACATTGTCCGCTTCACCAGGTCCCTGCGACAGGTGAGCCACGTCACGCAGATAGACCGGTCGACCATTGCGCACACCGACAACGAGCTTTTCCAGATCGGCTATGGTTTTCAAAAACGTACCGGAATAGACGGAAAAGCTGTTGCCGCCACTTTCACCAAAACCGATGGTTTTCCTGACATTGGCGCTTTTGATGGCCTGGCTGATCTGACTGACAGGAATACCGAAACCCGCCAGACGCGAGGGATAGACTTCGACGCGCATCTGCTCCGGGCGACCGCCAACAATGAAACTGCCCGCTGTATCGGGAACCTCTTTCAGGCGCTGGCGCAGTTCGAGAGCGGCCAGACGCAGGGAACTGTCGTCCAGTTCGTCTGACCAGAGCGTCAGCGTCACAACCGGAACATCATTGACGCCCTTCGGCTTGATCAGCGGCTTGCTGACCCCGGGCGGCATTTTATCGGCATTGGATTGCAGCTTGTCATAGAGTTTGACAAGAGAAGGCCCCATCTGTTCGCCAACACGGAACTGCACCGTGGCCATGCCCTGCCCCTGCATCGAGGCCGAATAGACATGCTTCACACCGGGGATTTCGCTCAGCATACGCTCAAGCGGATCAATGGCCAGAGAGGCCACCTGCTGCGATGAGGCGCCGGGATAGGAAAGAAAAATATCGACCATCGGGACAGAGATCTGCGGATCTTCCTGACGCGGGGTCATAAAAAGGCCCATGATCCCCATAAACAGGCAGGCCACAAACAGCAGCGGTGACAGTGGCGAATGAATAAAGGAATGCGCCATTCTTCCGGCGAGACCCTTTACCTCGCGGTCTGATGATCTTTCCTCGCGAGGCCCCTCCCCGCGCGGACCGGGTCCCTTTTTCCCGTTATCATAATCGTCAAATGAACCGTGCATAGCCCCGTGCTCCCTCAAGCAATCCGCAACAAGGCTGTTCGGGCCGCGACAAATGGCGCCCGATGATCAATGGTTGATTTGTGCGAAAGGCATTGCCCTGTTCGCCTGCCGACAGCCCCCTGCCCGACATGACGAAAGTCCTGATCCTGACAGCGACCGGTCACTTCCCTCAAAGCGCCCTGTGCTGCCCGAATATCCGGCCCTTCTCCCTCGGAAAGACCAGCCCTCTGCCCGCTTTCAAATTCACCCTGAAACAGCCAAAACCTGGAACGCAATACCCGTTTGATAAAATCAGTATGTACGAATATTCATTTCAAAAACATTAATATGCTGTTTTTATTGTGTTATTTTGATTTCAGCTTAAGCTGTTGTTGATAAAGAATAAGAAAGGGTTAATATCGGAACGAAAAAACTGCTCTTTGTATCCCGCTCCCCGGCCCTGAGCCGGGGTCCAGGGCCGGGGTCCAGGGCCGGGGGGCATGTTTTTTTATTCTTTCTTTTCATCATCTTTTTCGGGTTCCGACGTTGCTACAGAACAACTGCCGAGCGCTGCCGCCAGCGAGGTTTGCGCCGATCCCGGGGCCAGAGGCTGTTGCTGGCTTTCATGGGGCGACCAGCCGGACATATAGATAATCTCGAAACTGGCGCTGATCCGCCCGTCCTCACCAAACTCCCGTTCATAAATATCGACAACTTTTTGCAGAAGTTTTTTCGACAGCGGTTTTTTCAGACGATCGGCAAGAACGTTGCCAGCACCCATCAGACGCAATTCGCGCATCAGTTTCAACGGATCCGGATAGCTGACCGTTACGAGATCGCTGTCCACCACAGGCAGGGTGAATCCGGCGCGTTGCAGCAGTGCCCCGTAGTCTTTTATATCGGCCATCGGTGCCACACGCGGACTGACGCCGCCGATCATCTGTTCTTCGGCAAGCATGAAGGCCGTGCGCAATTCAACCAGCGTCTGCCCCCCCGGCAGAGCCGCCAGAAACAGCCCGTCCGGTTTCAAAGCGCGCCTGATCTGCACCAGAGCACCGGGCAGATCGTTGACAAAATGCAGCGATAAAAGAGAGGTGAAAAGATTGACGGATTGCTGTTTGAACGGCAGGGCTTCCTCGTCACAAATAATTTTTGCAACCCCTTCCAGCTCTTGCATCAACAAGGCGCTGTGATCGGCGGCAATAACGCGGGTTATATTGTCCCTTGCCTGCAAGCGGGGGATCATCATCCCGTGACCGGCCCCGAGGTCAATGGCCACCGGAAAATCACGCAACACAAGATCCAGCCGCTCGTCAATTTCTTCGGCCGCGCGTTGCAGCAGAAAATCCACGCCCTCCCCCGTCCTTGCAATCCGCTCACGGCGGCGGCGGAGCAGGTTCCGGTCAAATAAAAGGCTGGTATCAGGATTCATGAACTTTTCCGAATATGGATTGCACCGGTTTCAAAGCGGGTCAGACCGGTTTACTATCATGGCATGAGGGGTAAATTCGATCAAAATCAAAAGCAACAACCGGTTTTTCCGTCCGGAATACATAAATTTAACGGGCGGACCGTGCTTTCGCATATGCTGGATCTTTTCCTGCCGCCGGTTTGCGTGCATTGTCATGCGCCTCTTGCTGAACATGGTCAACTGTGCGGACCGTGCTGGAGCCGGATTGATTTCATCGCACCACCGCTTTGTGATGTCACCGGCCTTCCCCTGCCCTTTGAGGAAGAAGCATCCGATACCGGTCCCCCGGGTCAAAATCATCCCCGCCGGATCAGCGCCCTTGCTCTTGCCCGACCGCCAGTCTTTGATCGGGCCCGTTCTGTTGCCCTTTACGGCGATGTCATGCGCCACCTCGTTCACAGCCTCAAATATGGCGACCGGCGCGAAGGGCTGGCACTGTTTGGCCGCTGGCTGGAACTGGCGGGACGGGATTTTCTTGACGATACCGATCTGATCATGCCGGTCCCGCTCTATCGCACCCGGTTGTGGCAACGTCGTTTCAATCAGTCGGCGCTGCTGGCTTTCGAACTTTCAAAACGCACCGGCCTGCCGGTCAATGTTCATGCCCTTCGTCGTCATCGGGCGACAAGAACACAGGTGGGTCTCAGTGAAAGACAAAGACGGCGCAATGTCACCGGCGCCTTCACCCTTGCCCCGAAGCATCACCCGCTTGTCAAAAATCGCAACATTTTGCTGATCGACGATGTTCTGACCACCGGATCAACCGTTGACGCGTGCAGCCGGGTGCTCAAAAAGGCCGGTGCTGACCGGGTTGATGTTCTGGTCCTCGCCCGGGCCGGACATTCCGACGGTCTGCAACTGTGAAACGGGGCAATCCCGGCGCGCCGATATTATTGAACCGGGCGGTCACATCTGCTATAAACGGCCTTCCAGTAAAGCCCGGAGGGTCCATGCCTGAAGTCACGATCTATACAACCCGTTTATGCCCCTATTGCATCGCAGCCAAACGTCTGCTGAAGAAAAAGGGTGTCAATTTCACTGAAATTGATGTCTCGAACGCAGACCGTCGCGCGGAAATGACGAGGCGCGCGAAGGGGGGCCGAACCGTGCCGCAGATCTTCATTGGAGAACGCCATATCGGCGGTTTTGACGATTTGTCCGAGCTTGATGCCCTCGAAG
>JALXEI010000069.1 GCA_027069645.1 Hyphomicrobiales bacterium | reverse complement strand
CGGCCCTGGTCATCGGTTTTGCTGCCGAAACGCAGGATCTTGAAAAAAATGCGCGCAAGAAACTGCTGGCCAAGGGATGCGATCTGATTGTTGCCAATGATGTTTCTCCTGAAAGTGGCGTTTTTGGCGGGGACAAAAACAGGGTGTTGATCATTGGCGACAAAACTTGTGAAGAATGGCCAATGCTTGCCAAGGAAGAGGTGGCCGGGCGGTTGATGCATCTTGTTGCGACAATGCTTGCCGATCATCAAACGGAGATCAAATGAATTCGACCCGATCCGTGAATGTGAAAATCAGAAGACTGGCGCACGGGGAGGGGCTGCCCCTGCCGCACTATCATTCCGTTGAAGCAGCCGGTGCGGACCTGTGCGCAGCCGTTCCCGGGGATGCGCCAAAAATCCTTTGCCCCGGGGCTTTTGCGCTGATCCCGACCGGTTTTGCCATGTCCCTGCCGCATGGTTTCGAGGCGCAAATCCGCCCCCGTTCCGGTCTGGCCTTTAAACATGGTGTAACCGTGCTGAATGCGCCAGGGACGATTGACAGCGATTATCGCGGCGAGGTGAAAGTGCTGCTCATTAATCACGGTACAAGTGATTTTGAGATCACTCGCGGCATGCGCATCGCCCAGATGGTCATTGCGTCGGTGATACTGGCCGGCTTCGAACTGGCCGACAATCTTGACGAGACCCCGCGCGGCTCGGGTGGTTTTGGATCGACGGGACACTGACCCGGCGTGTGACCGGCCGCAAGAGTATCACGTATTATTTCCCTGTTGTGAGAGGCATGTGGTATGCGATAGATTGTTTTTACAACACATTTGCGCGAAGCCAGCAGAAAGATTGAAATGACAACAGGTCATCCTGATGAAAAAGACTCACCCGATCAGGCCGGGCTGAAAACGGTAAATCGGCTTGGTGAATGGGGGCGGGGGCGCGTCTATGACGATATCACGCAGACGATAGGCAACACCCCCCTGGTCCGCCTGTCGCAACTGCGCCACGCCACGAGTATTCATGCCGACATTTTGCTCAAGCTTGAATTTTTCAATCCGCTTTCAAGCGTCAAGGATCGTATTGGTCTTTCGATGATTGATGCAATGGAGGAGAGCGGCGAGATTGAGCCCGGTGCGGTGATAGTCGAACCCACCTCGGGGAATACCGGTATCGGCCTTGCGTTTGTCTGTGCGCGGCGTGCCTATAATCTCGTTCTGGTGATGCCGGAAAGCATGAGTATCGAGCGGCGCAAGCTGTTTCGCCATCTCGGCGCCGAACTGGTGCTGACTCCGGCTTCCGAAGGCATGAAAGGCGCGATTTTGCGTGCAGAGGAACTGCTTGGCGAGATTCCCGAAGCGATCATGGCGCGCCAGTTTGCCAATCCCGCAAACCCTCTGGTGCATGAAAAGACAACGGCGATGGAAATCTGGAATGATACCGGTGGCGAGATCGATGTGCTGGTTGCCGGTGTGGGGACCGGCGGAACACTGACCGGATGTGCCCGCGCTCTGAAAGCCCTGAAGCCGGAAATTGCCGTGGTCGCGGTGGAGCCTGAAAACAGCGCCATCCTGTCGGGGAAGCCGCCGGGGGCCCATAAAATACAGGGGATCGGCGCCGGTTTCGTGCCAAAGGTCCTTGATGTCGATCTGATTGACGAGGTGATAACCATTCCCGATGAAACGGCGCTTGATACAGCCCGGGTTCTTGCAAAAATCGAGGGTATCGCCGCGGGAATATCCACAGGGGCCAATGTGGCGGCGGCCATGATGCTGGCCACCCGGGACGGTTTCTCGGGCAAAAATATTGTTACCTTTGCGCCCTCGGGGGCCGATCGTTACCTTTCAACGGCGCTGTTCGAGGATGATGAATCCCGGGAGGCGTGAATGTCATTTTCCGAAGAGGAAATCGAAAGATACAAGCGCCATCTTGTTCTCAAAGAGGTTGGCGGTCCAGGGCAACAGAAGCTCAAGGCAGCAAGGGTCCTGGTCGTTGGCGCCGGTGGTTTGGGGTCGCCCGTGTTGTGCTATCTCGCGGCTGCCGGTGTGGGAACACTGGGAATTATTGACGCCGATACGGTGTCCCTGTCGAATTTGCAGCGCCAGATCATTCATGACACCGACCGGGTCGGTATGGCGAAGGTGAAAAGTGCAACCGGGGCGATCCGGCGCATTAACCCTCATGTGAAAGTCGAGCCTTTCGAACAGCGGCTGGATGCGGAAAATGCCCTCGATATTATCGCGCGCTATGATCTGGTGGTGGATGGTTCCGACAATTTCGACACCCGCTATCTTGTCAATGATGCCTGCTATCTGGCCAAACGCCCGCTGGTTTTCGCGGCTGTGGGGCCGCTGGATGGTCAACTGACCGTTTTCAAGGCCTATGAGACCGATGCTGACGGTGTTCCCAACCCCAGCTATCGCTGTCTGTTCCCCAAACCCCCGGCCGAAGGCAGTATTCCCAACTGTTCGCAGACCGGCGTCCTCGGGGCCGTCGTCGGCGTCATGGGAACACTGGCGGCAATGGAAACCCTGAAAGAGATCCTCGGACTGGGGGAGGTGCTGGTGGGGCGGTTAATGATCTATGATGCGCTCACACCGGGATTTACCATGATCAATTATGGTCGGGATGATACCAGCCCTCTCAATGGCCTGACGCCGACGATTTTCGATCTGTCGCATTTTGCAAGGTCATAGCAGGCTGCCACATATCTTAGAGTCCGATTCAAAACTCCTCACTGATTTTATTGGTTTTTTCCAGCCCATTATCGGCGCAAACCGGCTTGAAAGGGACGCCAGCCCCGTTCTGCGCCGGTTTGCTTGATTCTGGACAGGAAAAAACTCAATAAAATCAAGCGATGAGTTTTGAACTGGCCTCTTACAGGTTCATTTTTGCACCTGTCTGGAACGGAAGTTACCAAACATGCAAAGCTGCGTTGAACTGGCCAGTTTCGTATAGTAGAGTGATAGAAAATCAACAAGGTACGGGCCGGGTAAGCGTAGTCACATGATTATTTCTTTTATGAACCAGAAGGGTGGCGTCGGGAAAACCACAGTCACCCTGGGTGTCGCTCTGACACTCGAACGCGCCGGCGAAAAAGTCGGTATCATTGATATGGACAGCCAGAAAACCAGTACCCGGTTTCTATATTACCTGCGAGCCAATAACCAGACCAATATCGAAATCACCACCAGTGCGAGGGGGTTCGACTATGTTCTGATCGATACAGCCCCCAATCTCAATCTCAAGCAGGTCAAGGCCGCCGATATTTCAGATCGGGTCATCCTGGTGACAAAGACGGCGCCGCCCAATCTTCTCAGCACCCAGGAAACGGTCGATTATCTGAAAAAACACTGTCGTCCCGATCTGCCGCTCTATCTGTTGTTCAACCATGTCGACAATCGCAAGGGGCATGCGCAGAATCTGGAGGAAAAGGCGACCAAGGTTGGCGGCGTATCGCTGCCGCATCATCTTTCCTATATGTCGGATTATGAATATCTCTTCCTTCAGGGGTATGCAGCCCTCGACAAAGAGGCTCGACTGGAACTCTCCCAGGTCGTATATGATATTGTTTCTTCACCAAAAGCGGGGATGTAATGGCCAGAACAAAACGCCTGAACCGGACAACCGATATGGATGCCGCCCTCTATGAAGCCCTGCAAACGCGGGTGCCTGACAAGGATACCGGTCCCGATCCGGATGATGTACTGCGCGATCTGTTCGATGATATTGCCGGGGCAGGAGAGGAAGGGAAAGCTGTCGGGGCTGCCGGGGATGTATTGCGGGAAGATGACCAGGCCACAGAATTGACAATGAGACTTGATGAAGTCGACCGCGAGATCGTCGCGGATATTGTTCAGTCGGTGGTGGAACGGACCGGGGAGCAGCCGGATACCGCGCAAGCCATCCGGATTGCCCTGCGACTCTGGTCTTCAGGAGACACACGGATGACCAGGGTGTGTGAGACAATTTGCGGGAATGCAGATCAAAAAAACAGGATTTGACAGTTTTGTAACAGAAACCGGAGTGTTTTGAAGATTAATGGTGGTTCACAAAATCGGTGGCACATGATTTGCTTCGATTTGTTGTGATCAGGCCGCAGCCTCATAAACAGGATCGACAATGGTGCCAAAAGCGCAAAAATACGAGGTTAAAATGATCGATGCGCGTACTTTTGTACGTGCGAGATCATTTTGGCCGCGGATTGCGGCGCTTCTGGCATCCTGCGGACAGGGCAGATTTGCTTTCCCGCTGTGTTGCAGGTTCTTGAAAACCGGAAGGTTTCCTGCGAACTTGCACCTTGCGGGAAAACAAATCTGCTCCTGCCAATTCGATCCTGTTTATGCGTTTGCGGCCTAAAACAATCAGGGATGAAGAAGAGTTGTTCTGTGTTCCGGCGCCGACGGAATACAGGGCCTTGTCGCAGGTATCGGGGAGCCTCGCGGATTATAGTGCGATAATGAAGAACAGTTTCTTGTGAGGGATATCAGGCAATCATGCTGCATGATAAAAACACATATTCCGATTTCGTGATCTCCCGTGCAGCAGAGAACCGTGATCTGGCGGCGTGGATTGCCGGTCTGATCGAGATGCAGGGACGTACCATTACCTTGCAGGATGAATTCTATCAGCACAAGGATTTTCTGCGCCTGATTGGTGATGCACTGCAAAACCGGACGCGGATGGTTGCCTTGCTGTCGAGCGATTTTCTCGAGTGCGAAACCTGCATGCAGGAAGCCAACGAGGTGATCAGGAATGATCCGCTCAATAAAAATCGCCGCCTGATCCTGTTTCGCGTCGATGGCTGTCGGGCCAGCGGCAAACTGGCCAATATTGCCTTTACCGATCTTGTTCCCATCCTGCAACAGCAGGATGCCCGCAAGGTGGCGGAAACGGTATTGAAAACACTTGGTTCCGATCAAAAGGCCCGCCTTGACTTTATGCCGCCCCTGCCACAGGGGAATCACCTTGTCAAAACCACGATTCTCCACCCCAATATTCACTATAATCGCTGGTTTACCGGGCGTAATGATCTGCTCGCCGAACTGACCGGCAAGCGTGCGCCCAAACCGGGCAAACCGACCGTATTGAGCAATACCCAGGAAGTGGCAAAAGGGGACAGCGGTCTGGCCGGGATTGGCAAATCAACTCTTGCCCGCGAATTTGCCTGGCGCCAGAGGGCCGAATATACCGGCGTCTGGTGGTTGTCGGCCGGTAACCGTTCCGGGATCATTCAGGGGCTGATCGATCTTGGCGAACGCCTGTCGCCGGCGGTTCATGCCATTGAAAGCCGTGAAGGCGCTGCGAAAATGGTTATCGAGGCCCTCGAAACCCGGCCCTATGACAAGCCGTGGCTGCTGATCTACGACAATGTTGCAACCAATCGCGAACTGGAAAATCTGGTGCCGCGTGATGGCGCCGAGGTGCTGATCACCACACGCTGGTCCGACCTTTACGGCTATGACCAGAAGGTCGATGTGGACGTCTTTTCACCGGAACTTGCCGTCTGGTATCTGGGCGTTCTGTCCGGTGAAAACGATCCGGAAACAGCCAGCGGCCTCGCTGCGGAACTGGGCTATCTTCCCCTTTCCTTGCGGTTGGCGGGCAGCTATTGCAAGGCCCGTAAAATCGGATTGCAGGCCTATCACAAGCTGTTCAGGGAGGCGATGAGCGAACGGCCCCGCCTGCGCGATGTTCCCTGGAAACATTCCGACAGTCTTTATGTGGCGTTCAATCTGGCACTTGATGCGATTGTCCGGGGGGATGTGGAACACAATATCAGCCCCTTGCCTCTGGCCTCGATCCTGATGGGCGTCACGGCCTTCTATGCTCCGGACGGCATCCCGCTTGATCTGTTTCAGGTTCCCTTGCCAACCTTCCCGGGAACCCTGTCGGCTTCCAGTACAACAACGCCATATTCCTCACGCCACTTTGACAGCCATGTCAGCCGTTCCATAACCCCATATGAAGGGGACGGGCGTTCCGATCATGGCAGGACGGTGTTTTCCATCCCGTCCGAAGATCTGAGCAATGTCGTCATGGCGCTGGTCGAAATGGGGCTTTTGTCCCAGGTCGAGTTGCAGGGCGGCAAGCCGGGGCTTGGTGTTCACTGGCTGGTGCAGGAAATGATGCGGGCCAGACTGCTTGAGGAAGGGCATGAAGACGCCATGTCGGGTCTTGCGACGGGACTTCTGGCCGAGGCATTTCCTGGCGGTCCTGGCGAGGAAAATGATCCGGGTATGGAAGCTTCCTGGCCGCGTTGCGAGCAATTATTGCCCCATGCAATGGCCCTGTTCGAACATATTCCCGAAAACGGCGAACTGTCAAAACCCAGTTCAGCGCAGCAAAAAGCCGGAATGGGTGGCCGGGAGATCGCCATTTTGCTCAATCAGTGCGGGCTGTTCCTGAAAGCAAGAGGGGATATCGAGGACGCGGTGAAACTGTTGCAGCGGGCCCTTGAAATCAACAGGGTAACCTATGGCAACAGTCATGAAAAAATTGCCATATCGCTAAATAACCTGGCTTCTGCGTTGCAGGCCAAAGGCTGGTTGTTCGAGGCCGAACCGCTGTTTATGGAAGCGCTCAAAATTGATGAAAAGCACAAGGGGCGCAATCATTCCGATGTGGCACGCGACCTGTTCAATCTCGGGCAACTGTTCCAGCAGATGGGGCGCGAGGATGATGTCGAGACTCTGTTTCACCGCTCGTTGCAAATCAATGTCAAAAATTTCGGTCGCAATCACACCAATATTGCCATCATTCTCAACAGTCTCGGGCAGCATTACCAGCAGTCGGGACAGGGAGTGGATGCAGAACCGCTCTATCGTCGTGCCCTTGCCATTGATACGAGCCATTATGGCAAGAAACATCCCTATGTGGCGCGGGACAAGGAAGCGCTGGCCAAATTGCTGGTCAGCCTCGGGCGTCCGGTGGAGGCCGAACAGCTTTTCCTTGACGTGCTGCTGATTGACGAGCGTACACTTGGCCCGGAACATCCCGATGTGGCGGCCAATCTGAACAATCTGGCGGTCTTGCTGGAAGAAAATCGGGGCGACTATGAACAGTCGGAAAAACTCAAACGTCGGGCCCTGAGGATTGATGAGCTGTGTTACGGGCCCAACCATCCCAATGTGGCACGCGATCTCAACAATCTTGCCCTGTTGCTGCGCGCGACCGACCGGTTGAAAGAGGCAGAGCCCGCCATGCGCCGGGTGATTGATATTTTTGAAAAGGCGCTGGGGCCCGAGCACCAGAATGTCGCCACAACACTCAATAATCTGGCCGACCTTTTGCGCGAAACGGAGCGTTACGAGGAAGCCGAAACGCTCTATCGGCGCGCTCTTAAAATTGACGAGCATAATTTCGGTCTCGACCATCACACAATTGCGCGTGACTACAACAATCTTTCACTGTTGCTGAAGATCACGGGGCGGTGTGAAGAGGCCTTGCCCTATGCGCGTCGGGCGCTGGAAATTCTGGAGAACAGGCTTTCGGATGATCATCCCTGGGTGCAACGGGCCCGCAGTAATCTGGTTGCCATCGAGGTTGATGTTGACAGTCACAAGGAAGCGGTGCAGTTCCGGCCGGCTTCCGAATTCGATCTTGCTGTTCTCGGCGAACAGGCCCATCAGTCCGAGGGGCATAATCTGTGGGATCTGTTTGACGAAGAGGTTGTGACACGAAAA
>JALXEI010000068.1 GCA_027069645.1 Hyphomicrobiales bacterium | reverse complement strand
CCAAAAATATGATTGCCCATCGGGGCGCGCAGTTCCAGCGGTATATGACCTTTATATTCAATGGTCAGATAGGAGATGCAGCGCCGCGCATCCAGCCGCCGGGGAGCGATAAAGGCGCGGGTCGGACAGATATCGAGACAGCGTGTGCAGGTGCCGCAATGGTCCCCCTGCGGCTCGCTGCCCGGCAATTCGGCCGTGGTAAAAATCGCCCCGAGGAAAAGCCACGAACCGAACGGGCGCGATACCAGATTGGAATGCTTGCCCTGCCAGCCCAGCCCGGCATGAACCGCCAGCGGTTTTTCGGTAACCGGCGCCGTATCGACAAAAATTTTCACTTCGCTGCCCGTTTCGCGCTGCAACCAGCCGGCCACTCTTTTCAGGCGTTTGTTGATGATGGTGTGATAGTCCTTGCCTTTGGCATAGACAGAGATCACACCGTTTGATTTTTGCGCAAGTGCCGCGAGCGGGTCGTCCGCCGGTCCGTAATTCATGCCCAGCATGACCACTGAACGCACATCCGGCCACAGACCTGCCGGATGCTGACGGCGATCAAGATTGGTCTCCAGCCAGGTCATGTCCCCGTGCCGTCCGGCCGCAACAAAATTTTTCAGCGCTTCCCCCAGATCGGGAAAATCATCAACACATGCCACCCCCGCGACCTCAAAGCCTGCCTCGGCGGCACATTTTCGCAACGCTTTGACGCAATCACGGGGACTTGTTGTCAGGCGTGTCATTTTGCGCTTTCCCCTCCCGGCCATGATTGGATAGATAGAAACAAATACAAATTCAGGGAACAGGACAACGGGGAGCATATCATGCCGCTGGAGCAAATCATCGTACTGGCACTCATTCAGGGCATTACCGAATTTCTTCCCATTTCCTCATCCGGGCACCTTGCCATTCTCTCCGACCTGACCGGCTGGAGCGATCAGGGGCTTGCCGTTGACGTTATGATGCATGTCGGTTCGCTGGCCGCCATCATCGTCTATTTCCGGCGCGATGTACTCAACCTTGTTGCAGGTGGTTTTGATTTGCTGCGTCTGCACCTTTCCGACCGCGCCAGACTGGCCCTTTACATTTTACTTGCCACCATTCCCGCCGTTCTGTTTGGTCTTTTTCTGAAATCCGTCGGCTATCTCGACGCCCTTCGCGCCGATCCCACAGCAAAACTTACCGTGATCGGCTGGACCGCCATTATCTATGGCATCATCCTCTATCTTGCCGATCGTATGGGGCCTGACAGGAAACGCGTCGAGGAAATGAATCTTCCCCCCGCCCTGTTGATCGGACTTGCCCAGATGTTTGCGCTTATCCCGGGAACCAGTCGCTCCGGCGTGACCATTTCGGCTGCCCGTTTTCTGGGGTTTTCCCGTCCCGAGGCGGCGCGCTTTTCCTTTCTGCTCGGCATGCCCGCCATTGCAGGCGCCGGACTGCTGACCGTCAGGGAAGCCCTGGAAACCGGCGCAAGTTTTTCCGGAGATGTCTGGCTTGCCGCCGCTCTCTCTTTCATTGTTTCCTTTGCCGCTATCGCCTTTTTGATGGCCGTGGTCAAACGCATGAGCTTTGCGCCTTTCGTCATTTACCGCATGTGTCTTGGCGTGTTCCTGCTCGCGCTGGCCGGGGGATATGTAACCATCTGAACACTGCAACCGGCGACCGTTCTACCTCTGTCCCTGATAGTGCTCGAACATGCCCCGGGGACGATATTTTTCCAGATAGACCGGCACGACGCTCTCGATTGCCACCGGTTTAATACCCAGCCCCTGCAAGGTGCGACCGTCGCGTTGCGCCTTCGTGCTGACAATCGCATTGTCGCGTAACATGCGCACCTGATCAATCGTCAGCGGCTTGCCCGGCATAAATTGCAAAACAGCCCCCATGAGGGTGGCCAGGGCAAAGGGAACCGGCAATGTGCGCGGCTTGCGGCCGCTGAATGTCTGCGTCAGGTGCAACAGCTCTTTCAGGGTATAAACACGCGGTCCGCCCAGTTCATATGTCGTACCGGGTTTTGCCCCGCCTTCCAGCGCAACCTCAACCGCCTTGGCCACATCGCCGACATAGACGGGCTGAAATTTTGTGCGTCCAAAACCAATAGCTGGCAAAAAGGGCAACAGGCGCGCCATTGCGGCAAAGCGGTTGAAAAAATCGTCCTCTTCGCCAAAAATAATCGAAGGGCGCAAAACCACGGCTTTGGGACAGGCCCCCAGCGCCCTCGTTTCCGCCAGTGCCTTGCTGCGGGCATAGCGAG
>JALXEI010000067.1 GCA_027069645.1 Hyphomicrobiales bacterium | reverse complement strand
CTTTATCACCCTGTCGGACGGCTTTTCCACCGGCTCTTCCATCATGCCGCAAAAGCGCAACCCGGACGCCGCCGAACTGGTGCGCGCCAAGAGCGGACGCATCACCGGGGCCCTGCAAGGGCTGACAATGGTCATGAAGGGCCTGCCGCTTGCCTATTCCAAGGATATGCAGGAAGACAAGGAAATGGCCTTTGACGCCTTTGACAACTATTCTTTGATGCTGGCCGCCATGACCGGCATGATCGCCGATCTCAAACCCGACAGGGCACGTATGGAAGAAGCCGCAGCGCACGGCTATTCCACCGCCACCGATCTTGCCGACTGGCTGGTGCGTGAACTCGACATGCCGTTTCGCGAGGCCCATCACGTCACCGGCGCGATCGTTGCCCTTGCCGAAAAACAGCAAAAACACCTTGATGAGCTGTCTTTGAAAGACATGCAAAGTGTTGAACCGAAAATAACCGACGGTGTGCTGGAGGTACTTTCGGTGGCCCAATCCGTCCGTTCGCGCAACAGCTATGGTGGCACATCTCCCACAAATGTCGAAAAAATGGCCTTGCAGTGGCGGGACAGGCTGGAAAACCGTCGGCAAACAGGCTAATAGAAAATGACATGCGCCGCGTGAGTGTGAGAACAGCGGGGCGGGAAAGGACATCGCCGATGGACAGCAGTGACGCCCTGTTACTGGCAAGGATCATCAATGTGGCCCTGCCGGTTATTCTGATCGGCGCAATTGTTTTTCGGGTAACGAGACGACGAGCAAACAGGAAGAACAGAAAATGATCAAAACCCTGATGGTGATGTTGTCCGTTGCTGCTTTTACCGTTTTCACCCTGTCCGGCTGCGGCGTAAAAGGGCAGTTGCAGCGCCCTGCCGATGCACCAAAAGATACGGCAGTTGGTCCCGACGGCAAAAAACCTCACAAACCCAATGTGCTTGATGCACTGCTTTAGGTCGCATTTCTCACCACGCAACTCTCGCTCCCCGGGCAAGCGATAGCGCAGAGCCGGGGTCCAGAGTCGCATGTGATATGCTTTTGTTTTTGTTCGCTTTCTCAACCTGTTCTGTATTTGTTATCCCCGGATCCGGGGTCAGTGCTTGTCGCTTGCCCGGGGAGCGGATCGACAGAAAGCGCGGGAACGGAAAGAAGCGGAGTGCCGCCTGTCAGGCGGGGATGTCAATGCCGTATTCTTCAAGAATGATATCGAGATCGTCATCCGAAATCGGATCGGATAGAGATATCCCGTAACCGGACTGACGAACGGCGACAATGGTGCCGAAATAGGTCTTGTAATTTATATCGACACCGACCATCTCCCCGCGCCGGTCGAGAATATAGCTTGAGGCCGGTCGAAACTGCATACCCATTTTCGATATACTGTCCACAACACCGTCAAACTTGATCGGACGGTTCATCAGCGACAGGGTGCTGATCACATAACAGTCAATGCGCTGATAGCGTCGGTCGGCAGCCGAACCGACCCGCAGAAAGGGGATTTTGTGATGCAGATTGCGGTCATACAGCCGGGATAAAAATGACATGATCAGATTTCCTCGTCCCTGTCCGCCCGCCAGGCATCGGCAAGCTTTTCACGCATGGCATTGACGGGATCCGCCGGGCCCGTATGTGATCGTGCAGGAGAAGCAACAGGAGCCGCCGCCGGTGACCCTTGCGGCACAGACGGACCGGCATTGACAGCCACGGCCTGGTCTTCCATCACCTGACCTTTGCCGACACCCCCGCTCTGTTGTTCTTCCCGAATGGTCGTATCAATTTCCTTCATCATGCGCTGATATTCCCGATCAAGCGCATTTTCCTCCTGCTCGCCCAGCCTGATTATTTCTTCCGTGAGGGATTCAATATTGCCGGTGGAACGGTCAATCAATCCGGCCAGATCATCGATACGGGTATTGAGACCGGCTTCCATTTCGCGCAGTTTGAGGGCCATATCATCGTGGCTCTCAAGCGCCTTTGCGGTGCGCCCGAGATGGTGCGTCACAAGGCTTTGATACCGGGCATTTTCGGCCACCTGATCCGCCAGCTTCCCGGTCAGTTGCCCCTGCTTCGACTGCTCGGCCGCCAGATCGGCAATCTTCTCTGTCATCGTTCCCAGCATGGAGCCCGTCCGGGCCGATTCGGCCAGTGCCAGTTCCTCATAGCGCGACAGAGCCTTTGCGGTGCGACCTAGATGCCAGGACACGGCGCCCTGATATTGTGCTGTTTTTTCCAGATTTCCCGAAAGTTGCAGGGTTGCAGTGCCCTGTTTCGACTGTTCTTCGGCAAGCCCGTTCACTGCCGAGGTCAGGCGATCAAGAATGCGGTTCGTACGATGGGAAGCCGTCAGGCTGTATCTGGCCACATTGTACATCAATCGCAGATGCTGCATGTCAATACCGGGCCCGCCCCCCCTGGCCACCACACCGGCATCGCCGCCATCGACATCATCGGTAATATGCACCACACTCGACAGCCATGCCTCGAACTCCAGCTTGAGACTGGAGGCGGCAAGATTCTGAAAACGTCCGATCAGACCAAGCGCCAGCGAGGTAATCAGGCCAAACAGCGATGAACTGAACCCCGGCGCCATGCCCTGCAATGGTGTCTTGAGGTTGTTCATCAGTTTCTGAATGACTTCGGTGCCACCGCCGCCCGACAAATCCAGATCGCCAATGATCTTGCCCACGGAAGCCAGCGTCACCATCAGACCGACAAAGGTACCGATCAGTCCCAGAAAGACCAGCAGACCGGTGATATAGGAGGAAAGGGACTTTTGATCATCAAGCTTTGTATCAATGCCATCGACAAGAGTCTGCATGGTCCCGGCGGAGATTTTAAGATCACCGGTGCGCGACATCTCGTCTGAAATCAGAAAATAGGCCTGCCACATAATGCGTGGCGGCGAGAAGATGATGGCGGGCTCGGAACATCTCCGGAAACGCCAGAACGGGTCCGTTTCATCCTCGTCCCGACGCAATATATCATTGTATTTTTCCTGAAGAGCCTCAAAGGCGGTGATCTCGTTGCACAGGTCAAACTGATATTTGAAGATCAGTCCAAGACCAAACACAAAAGTGCCGATGATCGTTGCATTGAGAAAAATATTTGAATTGATCGCCGTGATCACAAACTGATGCTGCCAGAGCGCAAGCGCAATCATCATCACAACCACAAAGGTCATGCGATAGAGCTGTTTTTGAATGTGTTTTCTCATTCAATCGTCCAAATGCAGCAAAAATAAAGATCATTGCAATCAACCCTGCGCAGCACAAACCGTATCGAGTGTTAAACAGATATACTCAACAAGGGGTTAATTTCCGGATTCCGGCAGCCGGTCTGTTCCCATCGACGCCTTTGCAACTGTTCGCTTCAAGCATCTGTTTTAAATTATTATTTCAGATATACATTTACTTTCCCGGCGTCTCCCGGACGTCCGGAACTGCCGACCCTGATGGCAATCCTGCGCGCCTTCACACCGAGCTTCAGCAATTCGTTGCGCGTTGCCAGAGCCCGATAATAGGCAAGCCGCCTCGCTTCGCTTATTGAGCCCTTGTCTGTATTGATAAAAGCCCGTATTTCATATTTTGCCGATGATGACGGGCCTGCCGTTTCTTTCAAAAAGTCCTGCAACTCGCCGGAGGCTTCCTTTGTTATTTTGATGCCCCCCCTGAACAGCAGTGACAATATCGCTGTTGAACTCGTCACATGCACCTTGCGATGTTTCCGCTCCTGTTCCACTGTTGCAATGACGATCTGTTTTGTATTGCGGGTCTGACGGCTGCGGACCGAAAGCCTGTCCTTGCTGTCGATCTCGTCATTTTGAGTCAGCTGTTCCGAAAATTGCGGCCTGAAACTGGCGGCGGATTTTTTGCTGCGGGCCGCACTCTTGCGATTTTGCTGTTGTTTGTTCTGTTTCGCCTCTTTCGCGTCGGCCTGCTTTCGTTTTTCGACACCGGCTTTCTGTTGCGCGTCGCTCTTTTGCGAAGCCCCGACCTGACGCTCGACCTGCGCCATTTTGATGTCGCGCTTCTCCCCTTCGGTATCGCTCTGTTTTGCAGCCGGTTTTTTCTGATGCATCATCTCGGCCCGCAACTCTGCTTTTGCCTGTGCAAGAGCGGCGGCCCTGATTTGTTCATTGGCCTTTGCCGCCTTGTCCTGTGCCTGGGCGAGCGCGGATTGAGCTGCCTCGACTTCGGAGGCGCTTTTGGCCAGTTCTGTGGAAATATTTTTCGAAATAACAAAAATAACGATGCCAAGAATAATCAGCAGAAACGTCACGACCATCACGATGGTCGAGAGCGCATCGACAAATCCCGGCCAGTGATTTTCCGCTTCTTCGGCGCGTCTTGCCATTATCCATGCCCTTTCAGTCTGGCGAGAATCTCGTTGCGCGGACCATCCGCAACGATCCGGCCATTGTGTAGCCATATAATGCGATCCACCAGCGCCAGCAGAGGGGCCCGGTGCGTGGCAAGGATCAGACTGCGATTGCCCAGCCATTGCGAAAGAGAAGCAACTATTCGCCGTTCCAGATCATTATCCATTGCCGCTGTCGGTTCATCCAGCAAAAGCATTTTCGGATTGCGCAAAAGGGTGCGGGCCAGCACAACACCGGCGCGCTCGCCACCCGAGAGCTTTTCCCCGCGTGGTCCCACCTGCATGCCATAGCCCTGCGGATGAACCGCTGCAAAGGTCTGCACGCCGGAAATGTCCACGGCGCGCTGAAAATCATCATCGGAAACAGTATCAAGACCAAAACAGATATTGTCCCGCAAACTGCCTTCGAGCAGAACTGCCTCTTGCGGCATCAACGCCATATTGTGGCGCAGGAAAGCCGGGTCATACTGACGAATATCATGACCATCCAGCAGCAGGGATCCCGAACCGGGCTGTTGCAGACGCGGCAAAAGTTTCAGCAATGTACTCTTGCCGCAACCGATACGGCCAATCAGTCCGACCCGTTCCCCCGGGGCAATTTTCAGGCTGATATTGTCAATAACCGGGGCCTGGTCCGCCTCATAGCTGAAACTGACACTGTTGAAAACAACCTCGCCCCGGAAGGACCGGGAAGGACGCCCCTGACGGTCGCCTGCCTCTTCCTGCGGTGCGGCAAGGATCTGTTCGACAACACCACTGGTGCGTAAAATATGAAAACCGCGCACGATCAGAGCAATCAGATTTCCCATCGGCGCCATCGACCGGCCCACCAGCAGCGAGGAAGCCGCCAGCGCGCCCATTGTCATTCCCCCGGCACGCAGTTCATAGACACCGATAATGAGAGTCAGTACAATCGTCATCTGTACAATGATAATGGTCAGATGCGAGGCATAACCGCTTTGATGACGGGCCAGCCAGGAAAGCCAGGCCCCCTCGTCTGTGAGTCTTTCCCAGCGCCCCAGCATATGGTTTTCCGAACGGGTCGCCTTGATGGTTTCAATCGCCGCCAGTGTTTCAACAAGCTGATTGGTGCGTGTATGGGCAAGCCCCGTTGCTGCGGCATTGACCTCGCGCGATTTTGCATAGGAGACCATATTGGCCGCGGCAATGGCGATGATACCCAATATCGGTGCCACAACAACCCAGCCGCCCATATAGGACAACAGTCCCAGCAACAGGATAAAAAAAGGCAGATCAATCGCCACCGCGATCATGGCTTGCGGAATAATCCGGCACAACTGGTCGAATTCAGCCAATGCCGCGCTCACCCCCCCGGCGAGGCGGGGCATGGCGGCCATTTCGAGCCGCATCAAACGGCTGTAAAACCGACCCTGGTAGCGATTACTGATCGAAATGGCAATGGCTTCCAGAAGGCGGGATCGCGATATGCGCAAACCAAGGTCAATCGCCAGCGCCAGCAGAACCCCGAGCGCCAGCGCCCACAATGTTTCCATCGCCAGATGCGGAATAACCCGGTCATAGACAGACATGATAAACAGTGGCAACACCACCATAAGCATATTGCCAAGCGTTGCCGCGAGGGCCAGTTGCACAAGCTGTGCCTTGCTGTCGGCCAGTAGGGAATGAAGGATTTGGCCTGTCAGCCCCGGAGACTTCCCCGCTCTTGTCCCTTGCGAGGATGTTTCGGGTTCCCTCCCCGCCTGCTCGCCTGCTACAGGCTGCAACTTCAGGACAAGGCCGGAATAGCTGGCCGTAAATGACCTGAAGGGAACAGCCTGCACGCCGGAGCCCTGATCGACCAGCAGAACCTCGCTGTTTTGCAGACCGGTCGCAAGAAAGGCTGTTCCGTCTTCAAGCGGCACAAGGCAGGGAAAATCACCGTCTTTCAGCGCGTTCAGATCACGCGGTTCATATTGCACCTGCAAGCCGAGCCGGGCGGCGGCATCCGATAAAACCTCACGCGAAACCGTCCCCCCGGGAACCTGGTCCGCGCCGAAAACCGATTGCGCCGAACGCCCCTGCATCCGCGCCGCAAAATAGTGCAAAAGCCACAGGACCGGCTTGCCCGTCATGATCCTGTCTTTTTCTTCCTCGTCGCGGGCCCTTCGCACGGCCCGCATGGGGCTGCCCTTGCGGCGGCGTTCTCCGGCAGGCGGCCTGTTGTTTGACAGGTCATTTTGCAGATCTGCGTGTTGCATGCATTTCTTTCCACATCAAGACGCCAAACCGAAATGACTGCCGGAAAAAACAGGCCGTGCAGGTTTTCCGCAAGGGAACACCCGTCACAGGCGGTGATATGCAACGAAGTTATGTTTCCAGTCCTTAAGAACTTGTAAACGCCTTTTGTCGTAGGCCGTAAATGCAGGAAAGGCCGGAATATGAGCTTGTTCAGAAAAACCGGAAAATCATCACCGGAACGGTCGCCAGCGACACCGGACGAAGGTGTAGAACAACAGCGTCAATCCCTGTTTGTTCGTCGTTGCGATGCCATTGGCGCAGGTGGCCACAGGACTTTTATTTATACCGTTTGCATTGGCATGGGTGTCTTTATCATCTGGGCCAGTCTCGTTCATCTCGATCGCGTCACGCGCGGCGAGGGCCGCGTTATCCCGTCAACAGCCAACCAGATCGTTCAGCACCTTGAAGGGGGTATTGTTTCAGAAATCCTGATCAGGGAAGGCGACAGGATCAAAAAAGGCGACATTCTCCTGCGCATCAAAAACAGCTTTTCACATGCCGAAATCAGCCGGGTACGCCTCGAACTGATTGCCAAACGCCTTGAGCTCATTCGCCTTGAAGCCGAGGCCGGTGGCGCAAAACAGCCTGTTTTCCCCCCCGCTCTGACCCAAAAATATCCGCAACTGGTCGCTGGTGAAAAACGCCTGTTTAAACGGCGTAACGAGCGTCTCAACGAACAGTTGCTGATCCTGAAAGATCAATCCACCGAGAAAAAACTCGAATATGAAGAACTGAAAGCCCGCCTCGAAAACCGTGTCCGTGAACGCGAACTGGTCAGCAAACAGGTCAAAAGTCTCGTGCGTCTTGTCAAAATGGGAGCGGCTTCCACCAACAAGCTGCTCGACAAGAAAACCGCCCTGCAACGCATCAGGGGCGCCATTTCAGACCTTCGTCACCAGATACCGCGACTCAAAAACAACATCGCCCAGACCGGGCGCAAGAGCCTTGAGATCCGTCTGAAATTTCGCGCCGATGCGGAAAAGGAGCGCAACGAGGTACAACTGAAAATCTCCAAACTGCGCGCAACCCTCGCGGCCATGAAAGACCGCAACAGACGTTTT
>JALXEI010000066.1 GCA_027069645.1 Hyphomicrobiales bacterium | reverse complement strand
TCTATATCGAGATATTTCGCAATATTCCCATTCTGCTGCTGATCATGTTCTGGAATTTTGCCGTTTTCCTGCCGCTCCTGCCAGGGCCGCGCAAAAGTCTTGGCGCCGGAGGATTTTTCCTCAACAATCGCGGCGCCTATCTGCCAAAACCCGTTGCCGAAAACAGCACTGCAATCACCGGATTTCTCATCGCCCTGACCGCGGGCATCATCATCACCTGGGGATTGCACAAATACGCCACCCGTCGCAAGGACCTGACGGGCAAGAGCTTTCCCGGCAGGCTGACAGGCCTTGCCATTCTTGTCGCTCTGGTCATTTTGTCATCCTTCATTGCCGGTTCCCCGTTTTCCTTTGAAACACCGGTGCTTGGCCGCTTCAACCTTTCGGGCGGCATTGAAATACCCCTGCCGCTGTTTTCCCTGTGGTTTGCCCTGTCAACCTATACCGCCGCTTTCATTGCCGAAAATGTCCGTGGCGGTATTGCCGCGGTCAGCAAGGGGCAGTGGGAGGCGGCCGGAGCACTGGGCCTTTCGCGCACCCATATGTTGCGTTTTGTCATTATCCCCCAGGCCATGCGGGTCATTGTGCCCCCGTCCATCAGCCAGTTTCTCAATCTGACCAAAAACTCCTCCCTGGCCACAGCGGTCGCCTATGAGGATATTGTTGCTCTATGGGCCGGGACATCACTCAATCAGACCGGTCAGGCACTGGTTATCATTGCCATGACGATCCTCGTCTACGAGATCCTCAGTCTTTCGACCTCTCTGGTTCTCAATATTTACAACAAACGCGTACAGCTGGTGGAGCGATAGAAACATGAATGAACTGCTGACCCATACCCGCCTGCCCGACCGCGCCCCGCCCGTATCGGAAGTCGGGATTGTTCACTGGGCGAAAAAGCACCTGTTCGGCTCGGTGAGCAATACCATCATGACGCTTGTCAGCCTGTACATCCTTTATCTTCTGATTCCGCCACTCGTGAACTGGGCCCTGCTCAAGGCCAATATTTCGGGCACAGACCGCAGTGTCTGCGACGCCAATGCTGCCGGTGCCTGCTGGACTTTTATCAAGGTGCGTTTCAACCAGATCATGTTCGGGCTGTTTTACGGCTCCCATCCCGATCAGATATGGCGGCCTGTGCTGGCCTTTTTTATGCTGGTCGGTCTGCTCACCCCGCTGTTTATTGAAAAATTTCCTTTCAAGGGCATGCTGGGCGGCTTTATTCTCCTCGTCTATCCGTTCATCGCCTTTGCTCTTATTCATGGCGCATGGCTCGGACTACCCGTTGCCGAAACAAGGGAATGGGGCGGTTTTCTTTTGACCTTCGTGCTCTCCAGCATCGGTATTGTCGCCGCTCTGCCGCTTGGCATATTGCTGGCGCTGGGACGACGCTCCGAATTGCCGGTCATCCGCAGCTTTTCCATTTTTTACATCGAGCTGTGGCGCGGCACGCCGCTTATTACCGTGCTGTTCATGGCCTCGGTACTGCTGCCGCTGTTCTTTCCGGCCGGTGTCGAATTTGACAAGGTCCTGCGCGCCCTGATCGGGATCACCATGTTCCAGTCGGCCTATACGGCGGAAGCCATTCGGGGCGGCTTGCAGGCCATTCCCAAGGGACAGTTCGAAGCTGCCGATGCGCTGGGCCTGTCCTACTGGAAAAAGATGATTTTCATTGTCCTGCCCCAGGCGCTGAAAATTTCAATTCCCGGCATTGTCAACACCTTTATCGAGCTGTTCAAGGACACCTCTCTGGTCTCGATTATCGGCCTGCTTGATCTGCTCAACATGGCCCAGACCGCCTCGCAGTCCATTGAATGGAAAGGCTATGATACCGAGGCCTATATCTTCGCCGCTTTTATATTCTGGATTTTCTGCTACGGCATATCCCGCTATTCGCAAAATCTGGAAGCCAAACTGGACCGCGGCCATCGCAATTAAGTAACTGTCTGGAAGGACACCCGCATGACTGACACACCACCTCCTCCCCCGACACCGCCCGTGGCCACTGCGGCCACAACCCCGGAAGCGCCCGCAACCGGGAATTCGGAATACAGTATTGATATCAGGGGACTGAACAAATGGTATGGCAGTTTCCATGTCCTGAAAGACATCAATCTTCAGGTGAGCAAAGGCGAGCGCATTGTCATATGCGGACCTTCCGGTTCCGGCAAGTCCACCATGATCCGCTGCATCAACCGGCTTGAGGAACACCAGGAAGGGACAATCATTGTCGATGGCGTTGAGCTGACAAATGACGTCAAAAATATCGACACCGTACGTCGCGAGGTCGGTATGGTCTTCCAGCATTTCAACCTGTTTCCACATCTCACTGTGCTGGAAAACTGTACCCTTGCGCCGATCTGGGTGCGCAAAACGCCCAAAAAAGAGGCCATCGCCACCGCCATGCAATATCTGGAACGGGTACGCATTCCCGAACAGGCCAACAAATATCCCGGCCAGTTATCCGGTGGCCAGCAACAGCGCGTGGCCATTGCGCGCTCCCTTTGCATGAACCCGCGCATCATGCTGTTCGATGAACCCACTTCGGCCCTTGACCCGGAAATGATTTCCGAGGTGCTCGACACCATGATTGATCTGGCCGAAACCGGCATGACCATGCTCTGCGTGACCCATGAAATGGGCTTTGCCAAACAGGTCGCCGACCGGGTGATCTTTATGGACTATGGTGAAATCGTCGAACAGGCACCGCCGGAAGAATTCTTCAACAATCCCAAACATGATCGAACACAACTGTTCCTGTCACAGATCCTCGCTCACTAGGTCAGGGGAAAGGCAACAGCCCGGGAGCGGTACAACAGGGTAATGGGTTGAAAATGCACCCGGGGATTTAGTCAGGCAGCCTCCCCGATCCGTCCTGTTCATCAGTTTTGACCTTGACCCTTTTCCTGGCGCACGCGCGATGTTATGACGCCTCATGAGCAAAACACCACCGGATTCATCTGACAATCGCCTGATCGAGGTTCTTCTCGATGAAAACAGCATTGCCCGCCGTTCACCCGATATCGAGCATGAACGCAATGTGGCAATCTATGATCTGCTGGAAAGCAACAGCTTTGAATTGCTCAAACCACCGATCAAAGGGCCCTATACGCTATTGCTGGCCCTTGAAGACAATCGCCTGGTTTTTCATGTCGGAGACCGGGACAAAAACCCTGTCAGCTCCCTGATGCTGTCGCTGTCCGCCTTTCGCCGTCTCGTCAAGGATTACTTTCTGCTTTGCGACAGCTATTTCGAAGCCATCAAAAATGCACCGCCAAGCCGTATCGAGGCCATAGATATGGGCCGCCGGGGCCTGCACAATGAAGGAGCGCAACTCGTAATCGACCGCCTCAGCGACAAAATCAGGATCGATTTCGAGACGGCACGACGGCTGTTCACGCTGATCTGTGCCCTGCAATGGCCCGGGGGGCCCGGCAGATGACATCGCAACACCTACCGGTCCACCGCAAGATTCCCGATGCCGTTCTGTTTGCCTGCACAATGAACTCGGTGCGCTCGCCCATAGCAGCCGGCATATTGCGCCATCTCGCCGGGAAGCGCATCTATGTGGAAAGTGCCGGTGTGCGTACCGGTCATCCCGACCCTTTCGTCACCGAGGTCATGGACGAAATCGGCATTGATGTCTCAAGGCACAAACCTGTCGCCATTAACGATCTGTTCGACAGCAATTTCGATCTCATCATCACCCTGACTCCCGAAGCTCATCACCAGGCGCTGGAGCTGACACGCACAATGGCTGTCGAGGTCGACTATTGGCCAACCCTTGACCCCACTTTCGTCACAGGCAATCGCCAGCAGGTTCTCGAATCCTACCGCACATGCCGGGATACGCTGTTTCAAAAGATCAAGAATTTTTTTGATTTCAACCGCGCCCCCAGCCTGTAGTGATCCCGGAAAGCATCAGGATTGTCTCAACTATTTTATACCGGAATGCAAAAAGAATGACTCACCTTTTTCGTTCTGCCTCGATGTTTCGCTTCCCGGACAAGCGACAAGCGCTGATCCGGGATCCAGGGGCAGTGAAGACGGAACTGGATAAAAAAAACGAATAAAAACAAAATCATATCACTTGTGACTCTGACCCCGGCGCGGCGCTGTCACTTGTCCGGGGAGCGTGGTGATTTGCAAACCGAACGGGGACAGTTGGTATTATGTGCGCTCGCGCAACCATTGGGCAAAGGTTTTTTCGTCCATCTCGCTGGCCGCAAGGGCAATCACCATGCTGGCCGCTTCCACTTCGCTGGCGGTGAGTTCAAGGCCGTTGACTTTCAAAAACACACCTGCTGCAACAAAACCCGTGCGCTTGTTGCCATCCACATAAGGATGGTTGCGTATAATGCCCACCGCATAGGCTGCGGCCAAAGCACACAGGTCAGGCTCTGGTTCTTCATAGGCAAAAAGCTGCTGCGGACGAGCCATTGCGGCTTCAAGCGCCCCGGCATCCCGTGTACCGGCCAATCCGCCATGCTGCGCCAGAGAATACATATGAAGCGCTTCGACTTCTGCAAGCTCCAGCCAGACCGGCTCACTCATTTGGCCAGCTCGCGCAGCGTATTGCGATATTTTTTCATGAACTCTTCCGCAATCTCCATGGTCCGCCGGAACTTTTCATCCCGCTGGCCAAGGGTAAAACCACCCGGCGTTCTGGTCAGCGTCAGCTCATCACCTTCCCCGGCCTGCAACTGCTCCAGCACCTCTTTGGGCAGAATAACCCCGTAAGAATTGCCGATTTTGCGAATTTTAAGATGTTTCATGGACTTGGCCTGCTATGTTAGCACTATGGTTATAACATAGCAGGTTGCAAGCCAACTTTCAAGCTGTGCAGTAGCCGACACATCCCATTATACGCATGAATTTTGCGGACGGGGTTACAACCCCGTCCCGCTCTGGTTCAGCCATCAGAAAGAGCTGCGGATATGTCGTAGCCATTGATTTTGTGCAGCTCAAGAATACGATCAAAACTGATGCCGTTAATTTGTTCTTCAACCAGCGGGTGGTTTGACTCCTCGTCAAGCACAATATGAGGACGCTGCCTGTTGTCCTGCGGCACAAGTGTACACTTCATGTTCAAGGTGTCGGGATAGCCATTTATCTGGCTGGAAAGCCGGCCGAGCAAGGGGGAGGAATCGCCACCATGTGGCGAATCAAAAATTTCAAGATAGGCATTGAAGCTGTTTGCAAAGGCGCTGGCCCATACGCCATAGGCCCAGAACTCATCCTCGGTTCCCACTATGGGCAAAGGCAATATGGCACGAATGAAAAAATACTGCTCATCTCCATCCTTTATGATGCAAAAATCCTCTGTCAGAATATGATCGGCAGATAAAATGGCGCTGTTGGGCTGGGGGTCGCCTTCATCTTGCCAGTAGTGAGGGTGGTCATAGGCAAACTCCATCAGGCCGAAATGTTCTTCATTGCAGCCCTTACATCTCCAGCCTGTTTCGTGCAGGCGTCTCCAGCGCGGATCTTCACTGAGAGGAAGAGGGGCATCTGCCATCTGTTTTCTCCTTGTCAGGGTTTGTGCTGTTTGAAGCGGACTGCATTCCCCCTTCCAACCGGACCTTATACCAACCGCCCTTGATGCCGGGCATTTTTATGGGATCATGCAAGCGGACCACCTTGTAATGAGGGGCTTTGCCCCTGCGACCCTACCAAAGGGCGAGCCCTTTGGAAACCCGTTTAACAAGGGGGTTTGGGGACTTGTCCCCCAGGGGCAGGACTCATTACAGCCACCAAATGACTGTAATGAGTCCTGATCCTGGTCCACTGAAGAAATGAGCTTTTGGAAATGGAACCTGCATTCAACGAAGATGAACTAAAGGAAAAGCTGGTCAAGCTTCCTTTCTGGAAGCAACTTGTTTTTCTCCTGATAGTTTGCCAGCGGTTAATTCCCGGTTTTCACGTATTTGCTGCTGAAACAGGATCCGGAGGTACAAGTCAGCTTGCAGGTCTGCTCACGAAAGCGTGGGATACACTATTAAATGGAGTTTCTCGTGCAGACCTTTCAAACGAAGCTGCTCAGGCTGAATCATTAGCCCCTGATACTGAGGATTTTGACTCAGACCTTGTTTCTTCGGCGCTAGACGCTGCTGTAGCCATCAGCTTGCTGATGAAAGCATTCAGTGATCAGAAAACTGACACTATTGTAGAGGCGGTCACATTGGTTCGTGATTCTGTAGATATGTACGTGCAGGAGTTGGAGGATATGGACCCTGCTGCCCATGATCTTGAGGAAAAAATCCTGGAACATGAGTTGATGCAGAAGGAGTTAAAACGACAGCGTGAGAACCTTGACTTCCTAAGCACGCTTGATGATGATATTTCTGTATCCATGACGGCGGTAAAAAACAAATGGTTTGACAGCGAGGAAAGTTGTTTAGGAACCTCTGAACAAGCCAGGGTTCATGGTATAAAACATCAATGATTCGGCCTGTTGATGAAGGGGGGTGCCCATGAGCCAGCTCAGTTTTTCCTCGCTTGAATACCGGCACAAGAAAAAGCGTACCTTCGGCGGGCTTGTTCGTTATTGCTATGATAATTAACATGCACGAGAAGAAAATTGAGAATTTGCCTCCGTCGGGCGGGGTTTGCAAGCCCGCTCGTATGTTCATGCCGATGTTGAGGACAGTATGGATGAAGAGGGGGAGGCTGTAAACTCGGGTTGGTGCGGAGTAATTTTAAATCATGCCCATTTTGCATGAACATCATGGACGGGGTTGCAAACCCCGTCCAACATGTGAATAGAAGCTGCACCGCCTTACCCTTTTACCGCCTCCCCAAAAAATGGGATTTTCAAGGGACTGGTCCCTTGAACGCCGTCCGCGCAGGACATTTTCTTTTCTTTGCCCCCTCTCCCTAACCCTCTCCCCTATGGGGCGAGGGGACAAGAGGCCATCACCCCGTCCGTCAACGAGTCATCAGCCTGCTGCTTCCATTTCTTCCAGCTCGTCAATCAGGCCTTCGATCATTGAGAGGCCCTTGCCCCAGAAGGCGGGATCGCTGGCATCGAGGCCGAAGGGGGCCAGCAATTCCTTGTGGTGTTTGCTTCCTCCGGCGCGCAGCATGTCGAAATATTTTTCGGCAAAGCCGTCGGAAGCATTTTGATAGACGGCATAGAGCGAGTTGACGAGGCAATCACCAAAGGCATAGGCATAGACATAGAAGGGCGAGTGGATGAAATGGGGGATATAGGCCCAGTAATGTTCATAGCCCTCATGCAGACGAATGGCCGGGCCAAGGCTCTCGCCCTGCACACTCATCCACAATTCGCCGATGCGCTCCGCCGTCAGCTCGCCTGACTGGCGCTCCGTGTGCAGCTTACGCTCGAAGGTGTAAAAGGCGATCTGGCGTACTACCGTATTGATCATGTCCTCGACCTTGCCGGCAATCATCACCTTGCGCTCGCGCGGGTCCTTGGCCTTTTCCAGCAAGGCTCGAAAGGTCAGCATTTCGCCAAACACGGAAGCGGTTTCGGCCAGCGTCAGCGGCGTTGGCGCCATCAGCGCCCCCTGCCCGGCAGCCAGCACCTGATGCACCCCGTGCCCCAGTTCATGCGCGAGGGTCATGACATCGCGTGGTTTTCCCATATAGTTCAACAGCACATAGGGGTGTGCGCTTGGCACTGTGGGATGGGAAAAGGCGCCTGGTGACTTGCCCTTGCGGGTCGGGGCATCA
>JALXEI010000065.1 GCA_027069645.1 Hyphomicrobiales bacterium | reverse complement strand
GGCCAGTGCCGGTCCCATCGTGCCAAGGCCGGTTGATACCGGTTTGTAAAAGCCGCCCATATCCCAGAATTCGGGTTCCGAACAACCAAGGCAGCCATGACCGGACTCGATGGGAAAAGAGGTGCCGCCATTCCATTTCATGGTGGCGCAGCTGTTATAGGTGACCGGTCCCTTGCACCCGAGTTCATAGAGGCACCAGCCCTTGCGCGCCCCTTCATCATCAAAACTGCTGGCAAACATGCCGCGATCATAAAAGGGCCGCCGGTAGCAACGGTCATGAATACTCTCGCCATAAAAGGCCAGAGGGCGGCCCAGATGATCGACTTCGGGGATTTTGCCAAAGGATAGAACATAGGACAGCGTTCCGGCCATCACTTCGGCAATCGGCGGGCAACCCGGCAGATTGATCAGCGGTTTGTCCCTGACCAGATCACTGATCGGCACGGCTCCTGTCGGATTGGGCGCGGCCATCGGCAACCCCCCGAAGGCTGCACAGGTGCCAACCGCCACAACGGCAAAGGCGTCTCGTACCGTCTCTTGCAAAATGTCTATATTGGTACGCCCGGCAATCACCGAATAGACGCCGCCTTCATCCAGCGGCACGGAGCCATCCACAATGACGATATATTTGCCCCTGTTTTCCTTCATCGCCTGATGACGGGCCCGCTCCGCCGCCGCGCCGGAAACGGCTTGCAGCGTATGATGATAATCAAGCGAGATAAAATCAAAGATGAGGTCTTCCAGCGTCGGGCTCATGGTGCGGGTCAGGCTTTCCGTGCAGCCCGTACATTCCTGAAAGGACAGCCAGATCACCGACTGGCGCCGCGCTTTGGCAAGATTGGCCGCCATGACATTGGCCATCGTTGGCGGCAGCGCCATGATCGACGCCGTGAGCGCTGCATATTTCAAAAAGGCGCGCCGGGATACACCACGCTCCCGCATCATCTCGCCCAGTGTCTCCGGCTGTTTTGCGGCCCTGGACTTGCGTGAGCCATTTCCTGTCATGATAACGCCTCCCCTGCTCTTTCACCCTCGCGTCCAACTTTTTGTTGCAAATTCTGCAAAGCGCTTTCTGCATCCGCCCTGTGGGTTTTCAAAATCTCCGGGATGAAGGTCACGGCGATCTGTTCGGAAATGATTTTGTCCGGCCTGCCCTCTCCTTGCACCTGCATGTGTCGCAGCCACCAGACACCGGCAAAGGCTGTTTCCCAAACTCTTGTTTCGCCAAGCGCACTGACCAGCACATTGACCTCGCCGTGCCCCAGTGCCTGTTCAAGCTGTTTCCTGTCGCTTTCCAGGAGTGGTAATCCGCGCAAATCAATCGCGCCCTCCTTTCCCGTTCGCAGCAGTTCATCCAGCAAGGCGGTGATCTCTTGCAGCAAGGCTTCGACAAAAGGAACACGGGGAGTGGGTTGATGACAGTTCTTCATCCTTGCCACCTGTCAATGAGCGCCAGTATCTCGCTTTCCGCCGTCTCTATCGCCGCTGCCACAGCAGGGGTCGGCGCATCTCCCCAGCCGGTTTCCCGTGGCTGAATGGCGACCAGTGCCCGCTTGTCGGGGCGGATGCCGGTGAGTAGCGCTGCATCCATCAAATCGGCCAGCGCCACTTCGTGCGATGTGCTTTTGCGACCCGATAGCTGCATGTCCATCTGTTCCCCTTCAAACACCCTGACCGCCCCTGCCGGCAAACCGATCTGTGCCGCATCGACAGCAATGAAAGGACGGTCGAGATCCATTTGCGTCAGCAGGCTGAGCCCCAGCGTCCCGCCGTCAACACATTCTATTTCTTCATGTTCCAACAGGCGCGATTGCAGGCGATTGACAATATGTACCCCGACGCCATCGTCACCGAGCAATGTATTGCCAAGGCCAAGGAGCAGGATTTTACTATTCGCAATCGTCATACCACTGCCGGGAATTGAATTGTCGGGGACGTTGAATTCGCTTCACAACAAACTGACACGCAAAACAATCTGCCATTCTGATCCAGATCAGTGCTCCGGCAAAAAAACACCACCAGACTCGTTCATGCACCAATGGAGCTGCCTCATGTGTCTTGCCATTCCCATGACCATCATCGAGATCAACGGCTTTGATGCGCGCTGCATGGCAAGGGGGATCGAGCGGACAGTCAGTCTGTTCCTGATGCAGCATGAACGGCTCAAAGCGGGCGATATTGTCATGGTGCATCGGGGAAACGCCATCGCCAGGATAACCAAAGCCGAAGCGCAAACGGCCTGGCAGCTTTATGATGAAATGCTGGACGCGCAAGAAGAAGCCCCTGCCGGCCTGGTACCGCTCAACAAAGCCGATATACCCGCCGCTTCGGAACTTCGTAAACAGATCAGGGAAAGGAAAAACTGAATGTCGATTATACTGCCGGAAACGGACGAAGACGGATTTTTGCTCCATCTCGATGACTGGAGCGAAGAGGTTGGCCGCGCGATGGCCAGGGCGGATGGCGAGGACCTTGATCAACAAAAGTGGGACCAGATCCTGAAGGCCCGGGAATATTATCAACAGTTCGAAATCGTACCGCCGGTGCGTGTTTTTGCCAAACATATCGGGACAACGGAAAAAGCTCTGCGCGATATCTGGAAAAGGGGCCCCATGAACCCGATCGCCAAATATGGTGGCTTGCCAAAACCAACCGGCTGCGTCCAGGCCGCAACTTATAAACGAATTTCGGCTGTGTTCGTCATGAAAAGCACAAATAAAATATATGTGGCTGAAATGATTGCTGCATCAATGATATTGCCACCCCCCTTTGTCAGACAAAAGCCTTGTCCCGTTTGACCGGTCCGACTATCCTTGCCGGAGGGCAGGTGTTGACGGGACGGGAGTTTTGCGTGACTCGAATAGAAAAAACCAACACTTCTGCGTCTCTTCCGCAGAAGTGCCAGCATTGCACCATGAGGCATGCCGGACTTTGCGCGACGCTCACAGCGCCGGAAATGGTGCAGTTCAATGCCATGTCACACACAAAACACTTCTCTGCGGGGCAACTGATCCGGCTGGAGGGTGAACCGGTCAGCTTTTATGCCAATGTCATCTCCGGTGCGGCCAAAACGATCAAAAGCACCCATGACGGACGACAGCAAATTGTCGGCCTCATTCTGCCGGGTGACTTTATAGACCGCGTATTTGTCGAACATGCTCCCTGCTCCGTGGAAGCCATGAGCGATATGGAATTGTGCGCCTATCCCAGGGGCCGTTTTGAAGCCATTGTCAAAAAAGACCCCGATCTCGAACACCGCCTTTTGACCCTTGCCCTTGACGATCTGGATCAGGCAGAGGAATGGATGCTGTTGCTGGGGCGCAAAACGGCGCGCGAAAAGGTTGCCAGTTTTCTGCTGTTGCTGGCAAGGCGCTCTCATCACTTTTCCTGTCCACATCTCGTCAGCGAGCGGCAAGCGTTTGCCGGTCCCCTGACGATCCATATCCCCATGACCAGAAACAATATGGCCGACTATCTTGGCCTGACAACCGAAACCGTTTGCCGTCAGATGACCAGTCTTCGAAAAGACGGCGTCATTGATCTGCCGGACAATCACTGTTTCACCTGTCCCGATATCGAACGGCTTGAACAGGAAGCCGACCGTTAAAACAGTTTTGAACGGTGACACGCTGCCCCGATCTGTTTCCCCAGGCTGTAAACGCGTAAACAGGGTCGAAATGGCAGGAACAAAGGAGCTACTTTTCCATGAATGATCTTCTGCCGGAACCGGAAATTGATATATTGTTCGGCAGCGCCCAAATCGCCGCGCGTATCGAGGAGCTTGCCGATGAAATCGCCACCCGCCACACACGCGATCTGCTGATCGTTCCCATCCTCAAGGGCAGCTTCATTTTTGCCGCCGACCTGATCCGCGCCCTGCATGACAGGGGCCTGTCACCACAGGTCGATTTTCTGTTTCTGGCCAGCTATCATGACGGCACCACCTCAAGCGGCAAGGTGGATATTTTACGCGATATCGAGACCGATGTGGCGGGCCGGGATGTGTTGATTCTTGACGATATCCTCGAAAGCGGCCGCACCCTGCGCTTTGCCGTTGATCTCATTGCCGGTCGCAAGGCGGAGCGCGTCAAAACCTGCGTCTTTCTCGACAAGGAAGTGTTGCGCGCCCCCCATATTGATCTTGAAGCCGACTATTACGGTTTCAAATGCCCCGATCTGTTCGTCATCGGCTATGGCATGGATCTCGCCCAGCGCTATCGCGAACTGCCCTTTGTGGGGCATATTGTAAAGAAATGATGACCCGGGGCCCCCAGGAGCACGCCGCCATCAATGGCGGAAATGCCGCATGCCGGTGAATACCATTGCGATGCCCGCTTCATTGGCCGCTTCGATGACCTCTTTATCACGCATGGAGCCGCCGGGCTGAATGACGGCACTTGCCCCGGCATTGGCCACGGCCATCAGACCATCGGCGAAAGGGAAGAAGGCGTCGGAAGCAACCACAGAGCCCCTGATTTCCAGCTTGGCATGTTCGGCCTTTATGGCGGCGATGCGGGCGGAGTTGACGCGGCTCATCTGCCCGGCCCCGACCCCGATGGTCATCGCGTCCTTGCAATAGATAATGGCGTTCGACTTGACGAATTTGCACACCTTCCAGGCGAACAGCAAATCTTTCATCTCGTCATCCGAGGGCTGCTTTTCCGTCACCACTTCGAGCTTTTCATAGAGTTTCAAATCCGCATCCTGGACCAGCAGACCGCCATTGACCTTTTTATATTCCAGGCGTTGCGCCGGCTCGGCTGGCCATTCCCCACATTCCAGCAGGCGCACATTTTTCTTCTTTTTGACCGCTGCCGCCGCCCCTTCAGAGACCTTTGGCGCAATGATCACCTCGACAAACTGCCGCTCGACAATAGCCGCGGCGGTCTTTTCGTCCAGCTCCTCATTAAAAGCGATAATGCCGCCAAATGCCGATTCCGGATCTGTCGAGAAAGCGCGTTCATAGGCATGAAGCAGATTATCGCCCACTGCCACACCGCACGGATTGGCATGTTTGACAATGACGCAGGTGGGACCATCACTGAACTGCTTGACACATTCAAGCGCCGCGTCCGTGTCGGCAATATTGTTGTAGGACAGCGCCTTGCCCTGTAACTGCTCTGCCGTCGAGACGCTGGCTTCCGTACCACCCCCCACATAAAAGGCCGCGTTCTGATGCGGGTTTTCACCATAGCGCATGGTCTGGGCTTTGGTGAATTGCGTTGTGAAGGTGCGCGGGAAGCCTTCCGCCTTGCCCTCCGGATTTTCAACCACCGCGCCCAGCCAGTTGGAAATGGCGCCGTCATATGCGGCCGTTCTGGCATAGGCCTTTTGCGCCAGCTTGCGGCGGAATTTGGCGCAGGTAGCGCCGTCATGCTGATCCATATCGCCCAGCAGTTTTTGATAGTCCGAAGGCTCGACCACCACAACCACAGAAGCGTGATTCTTGGCCGCGGCGCGGATCATGGCCGGGCCGCCAATATCGATATTTTCGATACAGGTGTCAAAATCGGCCCCCTTGGCCACCGTTTCCTCAAAGGGATAGAGATTGACCACCAGCAGATCAATATCGCCAATGCCGTGTTCCTTTTGCGAAGCCTCATGCTGCTCATTACCGCGCACCGCCAGCAAACCGCCATGGACAACCGGGTGCAGGGTTTTGAGGCGTCCGTCCATCATCTCGGGAAAGCCGGTGACATCAGAAACATCTTTGACCGCAAACCCCTCCCCCTTCAAAAGGGCCGCCGTGCCGCCGGTCGAGATGATCTCAACCCCCCGGTCGGTCAGTTCCTGGACAAAAGCGGCGATGCCGGTCTTGTCGGAAACGGAAATCAGCGCACGTTTGATCCTTGGGCCATTGCTGCTCATAGCGAACCTCTGCTGTGAATTGATGTCTTGTGCCGAACTGGCGGTTAGCACGATTTTGGCGATAACAAAACCAAAAGCCGCAAATTATCAAGAGACATATCCGCGCGATCGGACGGGATCAGCCCCCTTCGTGCAGAATTTCCGGGCGCGGGCTGTATTGCTCGAACGTCCAGTTGACATCTGCACCCTCGCCAACGGGGCCTTCAAGGGTAATCTGGTGAATGACTTCCGGTCCGCCCCGATAAGCCAGATAAACACTGTCCTCAACCGAAAGTCTGGCCCCCCTGGCCGTGAAGCGCCAGATCTCCCCGTCCGGCAGGGTCAAAAGCAGATTGGTGGCGTTACTGATCGCCAGTTCGATGAACGGGTGCAAGTGAAAGCGGATCTGAAAGGAAAGATCCCCGGCCTGTGTTGCTTCCTGCCCCGTCTTTTCCAGACGGTCGCGCCCTGCCAGACGCAGCCCGTCCGGCGACAGGGTACATGACCTGAAATGGGTAAAACCGAAACGGCTTTCATAACCCTTGTGGGCGGCCTTCAGCGACAGCGGCCCGGTTTCTTCCACCAGCACCTCGTGAGGCCCGATCAAATGACCATTGTTGAGAAATCCGCCCGAAGAGTGATTATCGATGGTCAGGGTCGAATGGGCCCGCGTCGAGCGGGCATAACGCTGCCACTCCTCGTCTTCTTCCATAAAGGCCCCGGCATTGACGACAAGGGCAAAATGGCGAACGCTCAGTTCAAATGACAGGCAACCCGCATGGGCTCTGGCATCAATACTGACCGGCGGCGGTGAACCGACGTCGCAAATCAAAATGGACGGCCCCGCCTGCAAGCGGTAATATCCCGAGCCAATGGCGATTTGCGGCGACTTCTTCAAATGATCTTCGGGCGAGGAATAGTGTGTCAGCAGCGTCGCAAGCGCGTTGGTTGGCGTGACGCTGTGACCGTTAAATCGCGCCAGAGAACTGTCCCCCATGCGCAGAAACCGGGTCATGGCGATCATCGCATCAACCGCCCGCAGCAGTTCTTTTGGAACTTCTTTTCCCCGGCCCTCGAAACAGCGCTTTAGCGGTAAAATCCCGAACAGAATATGCAGCAAGGCCCCGGGATTGCGCGAACAATGCCCCCCGTCTTCCAGCACCTGCTGCTCCAGTTCATGCAACAGCAGGGGGATGGTATCTGACAGCAATTGCTCATGTTGCGACAGGCACAACCCGGCCATCACCAGTGTACTCAGCACATCAAGACGCGGCAATCCTTCCGGTGCCTGATCCAGCCGCGTTGACAACAGGTGAATCTGGCTGGCGAGCATGCGTTTGAACCGGCCGGATCTTTGCCTGCGCACGCCGCGCAGAACAAACGGACTGTGACTCAAAAAGGATAGTATGCGGCGCGCCAAGACCCGTGGCTCATCGCCAATACCGCCGCGCTCGGAAAAATTGTAGATCCATTCATAAACCAGCTTTTGCGCGGCAAGCTGCGCCTCGAAGTCGCCCCGCGCCTCAAGGTCGCGCAGCCAGCCAAATCCGAACAGGGCGCGATTGAAACCCTCATCGGCCTCGGGATGTTCAAAGATTGACGGCAGCCCTTCCCCTACCTCAAGGAAAATACCATCAAGACCAAAGTGCCCGGATTGTATTTCCCCGAGCAGGCTGGGATCGGCTGTTTGCAGATCCTCGGGCACGAACAAAAGCTCGGCATTTTGCTGATCAATGCCGGTATAATGCCGGATGCCGGTCTTCAGTCGGGCGAGGCGGGTTCCTTCACCCTCGACATCTTCCTGCTCTTTTTGATACCTGTCCATGAAACAGCCCCGGTTCTATCCCTCATGCAAAGCCAGTCTCGCATAAGGGACCGGCCGGATTATGACGAGCTGTCATCCCTCTTTCCAGCCCTCGGTTTTTCGCGTCCGGGTTTGTCAATGCCCAGTTTTTCGCGAACATAGTCGGTGATGCCAACATAGTCGATCTTGCCGGTGCCCATCAAAGGCAATTCCCTGATTTTCAGGATCATGCGCGGGATCATGATTTCGGCAAGGCCCTTTTTCTGCCCGGCGGCCAGTAATTCGGCCCGGTCGGCATTCTCGTTTTCGGTGACCAGCACCAGCCGCTCGCCCTTCTTTTCATCGGGAATGGCAACGACAGCATGGGAGAGATCCGGCCATGTGGTGTTGACATGGGCCTCGACCGCCGTCAGCGAAATCATTTCCCCTGCAATCTTGGCAAAACGTTTGGCGCGCCCGACAATCTCGACAAAACCGTCATCGTCGATGCTGACAATATCGCCCGTATCATACCAGCCCCCTTCAACCGGTTGCAACACGCCGGGATTGTCGGCCAGCATGTACCCCAGCATGATATTGGGCCCCCTGACCAGCAATCGCCCGCCCTTCTTTACGCCGGGAACCGGTTGCAACCTGTGTTCGATCGAGGGCAGCAGGCGGCCCACCGTTCCAGGCTTGCAATGCATGGCGGTATTGACCGCCAGCACCGGCGCGGTTTCCGTCGCGCCGTAACCCTCGAAAATACGAATACCAAACTTGTCGGCCCACAGGCGGCGGGTGGTCTCCCTGACCTTTTCCGCTCCGGCAATGACATAGCGCACCGAATAGAAATCATAAGGGTGCGCCATACGGGCATAACCGGCCAGAAAGGTGTCGGTGCCAAACAAAATGGTGGCGTCGGTCTCGTAAACCATCACCGGAACAATCTTGTAATGCAGCGGGGAAGGATAAAGAAATACCTTCACACCGCCCAGCAGAGGCAACAGAAAAGCCCCCGACAGACCAAAGCTGTGGAACAGCGGCAGGGCGTTAAACACCACATCCTGTTCGGAAAGGTCGATGCGGGCGCTGACCTGGAGTCGATTGGCCTGCAAATTGGCATGGGACAGCACAACACCCTTGGGCACACCTTCGGAACCCGATGTAAACAATATGACCGCCGGATCATCGGGGGAGACTCCGCCGCTCTGGCGATGATAGAAAAACCGCGCGGCGCGTTTCTTCAAAAGCCCCTTAAGTTTCGCCACCAGTCCGATTTCCGCCTTGATGTCCTCCAGATAGACAAATGTAACGAGATCGCTCATGGCCTCGATCAGCGGTTGCAAATCCCCCACCTCGATGAAACGCCGCGAGGTCAGGACGGTTTTCAGTTGTGCCGTCCGGCAGGCCGAGCGCAAATTTTTCTTTCCGGCCGAATAGTTGAGATGAACCGGAATACGTCCATAGGCCTGCAAGGCGAAAAACGTCACCCCCATGCCGTTGGTATTGGGTAAAAACACCCCGACCCGTTCGCCGCGTGCGGTATATCGCGCGATACGCCCGCCCAGAACAAAAGAAGCCAGTATCAGCCGGTCATAGCTGAGGGGTGCCCGCTCCACATCTTCAAGAACGGGCATTTTACCACCATGCTGATCGCGCGCATCAAGCAGTGCATCAAACAGGGTCCGTCGCCAGGGCGCGGTTTCAAACACCATGCCGGTCATCAGATCATAAAGCCTGTTGCCAACGACTTCGCGCTTGCGGGCCCCGGTGAGATTTTCCGGCGCTTCCAGCTTTTGCGGCGGCATGATGGTGATGGTGACTTTGGGAAACCATTTTGTTTTGACGCGCTTGCCAAGCCTCGAAAACTTGCTGTATTGCGCCCCGTCGATGCGCACTGGCAGGATCGGCGCATCGGCATGAAGGGCAATGGTTCCCGGCCCTTCGTAAACCTTCATCAGCGCCCCGGTGACGGTGATCCGCCCTTCGGGAAAAATAACAATATGTTCCCCCTTCGCGACAGTCCGCACCAGGCTCTTGATGGCCATTGGATTTGAGGGATCCAGGGGCAGAAAATCAAAAAAAGGAAAAGCCAGTTTCGCCCACCATTTTTCAGCAATCTGCGTATTGATGGCAAAGCTCGGCTTTCCGGGCCAGAACGAGGCGAGGATCGGTCCGTCAAGAAAAGACACATGATTGGCGACGATCACCGCCCTGTCCCCGGCTTTGGCGATATTTTCGACACCCCTGATCTCGACGCGGAAAAACAGCCGGAAAAGCTGGCGGCCAATGCCCTTGACCACTTCTTCCGGCAACAGTTTGCAGATATAGGCGGCGACAAATCCGTTCAGTATCCCGATGGTCAGAAACAGTTGCGGAACCGTGTAGCCGGCCCCCAGCATCAGACCCGCCAGAATGCTGGACAAGACCATAAACAGCGCATTGACAATATTGTTGGCAGCAATATTGCGCGATACGTGATGCGGGTCCGAATGTTCCTGAATGAGGGCATAGAGCGGCACCCCGTAAAGACCGCCGCTAAAGGCCAGCATCAGCAGATCGAACAGGATGCGCCAGTTATGCGGTTTGGCCAGAAATGCGGCATAATCGACAAGACCTGTCGTTACGGCCCGCGTTGCGCCATTGCGGCTGGCAAAATAGAGATCAATGGAAAAAACTGTCAGGGCCAGCGCTGCCAGCGGCACATATTTTGCCGACACCTCCCCCTTGAGCAAGCGGTTGCAAAACAGCGATCCGGCCGCGATGCCGATGGTAAAAATGGCCACGAACAGGGTGGTCACGGTTTCATCGGCATGCAGGGCATTTTTGGCAAAGGTGGGAAACTGGGCCAGATAGATGGCCCCCACCAGCCAGAACCAGGAAATGCCAAGGATCGACAAATATACCGTGCGATTGCCACCGGCGTGGCGGATGATGCGCACCGTTTCCGACAAAAAGTTGTAATTGACCGCCAGATCCGGGCTTTGTGGCGCCAGACGGGGAATTTGCCGGGCCGCCAGCCAGCCGATCACGGCAAAGGCAATCAGCGAGGCTGAAACAATCAGCGGGCCACTATGGCTGGTAATCAGCAGGCCCCCGTACATGGTCCCCAGCAGAATGGCCAGAAATGTCCCGGTTTCAATGAGGGCATTGCCGCCGATCAGCTCGTTTTTTTTCAAAAGCAGAGGCAATACACTGTATTTCAAGGGGCCGAAAAAACTCGACTGGGTGCCCATCAGGAACAGCACAAACAAAAGAAAGCTGATATTTTCCAGATAAAAACCCGCTGCCGCCAGCACCATCAGGATAATCTCGACAAATTTGATGCGCCGGATCAGCAGCGCCTTGTCATATTTATCAGCCAGCTGGCCGGCCGTTGCCGAAAACAAAAAAAACGGCAGAATAAAAATTCCCGCCGCAATGGTAATGATGAGGCGGGAGTCCATGCCGTTTTTGCCGGCAAGCCCGTAGGTGACGAGAATAACCAGCGCCTGTTTGAAACCGTTATCATTGAAAGCCCCCAGTGCCTGGCTGACAAACAGCGGTAAAAAACGTCTCAGCCGCAGCAGATAAAACTGGGTATGTTCCATGAGTAGCCGGTTCTTTCATCCCAACAGAGCAAAATGCCGGTGATTTTTCGGCAGAATAACCGGATATTCTGCACAAGGCAAAAGCAATATATTCCCGTGCACTGTCCGTCAGCTTCCGGATCTGCGGGCTGTTTTTATTGCCAGCCGCCAAATCTTGCTATAGGCGAAGGGAAAAGAACAGGAACGATCGGGAAATGGGTCTATGGAAAAAATATTTGAACGACTGGAGCAGCTCAGCCATCGCACTGGCAATGCGCTGGTCAAACTGTTTCATACCCTGGCGCTGTTTGCCATCGGGGCTGCGGTCGCCTTTGCCGGCGCGAAGGCCTATATCGCCATGATGATCAGCGGACATTTTTCCATTGATGATATATTGTTGCTGTTCATCTATCTGGAACTGGGCGCAATGGTAGGGATTTATTTCAAAACAGCCAAACTGCCGGTACGTTTTCTGATTTATATCTCCATTACCGCCCTCACCCGGGCAATGATCGGCATGCTCACTGTTTCCCACAAGGCTGACCTCGGAGTCCTTGTGGCGGCCGGGGCCATTTTTATTCTGACCCTCGCCACGCTTGTTCTGCGTTACGGTTCCTACAAAATGCCCCTTGATACAGGTCTTGAAGAACTCTCCGATCACATCCCCCTGCCAAAAGTGAAAGAAGACAATCATGGCTGATCAGAACAAAACCGGCGTTCTGCTGGTCAATCTCGGCTCACCCGCGGGAACCGACTACCGTTCCATGCGGCGCTATCTGAAAGAGTTTCTGTGGGACCCGAGAGTTGTCGAAATACCGCGTCCGGTCTGGTGGCTGATCCTCAATGGTATTATCCTCAACACACGACCGCAAAAAAGCGGCCCCAAATATGAGGGCATATGGGACCGGGAAAATGATTGCGCCCCGCTCATTAGCATCACGCGCAAATCGACCGAAAAGCTGGCAACCCGACTGGAGAGGGATCACCCGAATCTCGTTATTGATTATGCCATGCGCTATGGCGAACCGGCAATTGCCGGGCAAATCGACGCCCTGATGGAAAAGGGTTGCATGCGCATCCTTGTCATGCCGCTCTATCCGCAATATTCCGCGAGCACCACAGCCAGCGTCATGGATGCGGTTGGCGATGCCTTGAAAAAAATCCGCCACCAGCCGCAAATCCGCACCACTCCGCCCTATTACGAGGATCCGGCCTATATCAACGCGCTGGCCACTTCACTGAAAAGAGAGCTGGCCGGTCTCGATTTCACCCCGGATGCCATAATTGCTTCTTTCCACGGCCTGCCAAAGCTGTTTGCCCGGCGTGGCGATCCCTATCCGCGCCATTGCGAACAGACCTTCCGACTTCTCAAGGAAGCAATGGGCGAGGAAGGATACAAAATGCAAATGACCTATCAGTCCCGCTTTGGCAAGGCCGAATGGCTGCGACCCTATACCGATAAAACACTTGAAAAACTGGCGAGCGACGGCGTGCGAAGTGTAGCAGTCGTCACACCCGGCTTTGCCGCCGACTGTCTGGAGACACTGGAAGAAATCAGCATCGAAAATGCCGAAGTCTTCAAAAATGCGGGCGGTAAAAATTTTCGCGCCATCCCCTGCCTCAATGACAGCGATGATGCTATAGAGATGATGGAGAAACTTGTTTTGCGTGAACTACAGGGCTGGAAATAGTCAGAAAATGTTACCTGAACAGAGGCCGGGGATTTTGTTTGTTAATCATTTTTGGCGACTTGTATCATTACCACTTCAAAACTGACTGATTTGACACCAGATTATGTTCAGTCAACATCAAAAAAAGGGGCTGCTGTATGGCCGGACTTGATATCTTCGTTATTGTGCTTGTCGTACTGTTTTTTGTGGTTGCGGCATCTGTGGTTAAAATTGTTCCACAGGGCTATAACTACACCATTGAGCGACTGGGCCGCTATACGCGGACCCTGAAGCCGGGGCTGGCCATTCTGACCCCCTTCATCGAAACAATTGGCCACAAGATCAATATGATGGAACAGGTGCTTGATATTCCCAGCCAGGAAGTCATCACCAGGGACAATGCAATGGTGACCGTTGATGGTGTGGCCTTTTTCCAGGTGCTCGATGCTGCCCAGGCGAGCTATGAGGTTCACAATCTGCACCGCGCCATGCTCAATCTCACCATGACCAATATCCGCACGGTTCTGGGTTCAATGGATCTTGACGAGGTTCTGTCAGAACGCGAGGAAATTAATGCCCGCCTGCTCACCGTTGTTGACGAAGCGACAAATCTCTGGGGTGTCAAGGTGACCCGTATCGAGATCAAGGACATTACCCCGCCGCGCGATCTTGTCGAGGCGATGGGCCGGCAGATGAAGGCCGAGCGTCTGAAACGCGCCGAAATCCTCGAAGCCGAAGGGCAACGCCAATCCGAGATCCTGCGCGCCGAAGGTGAAAAACAGGCCGCGATCCTCGCCGCCGAAGGGCGCCGGGAAGCCGCCTTCAAGGATGCCGAAGCGCGCGAACGCCAGGCCCAGGCCGAAGCCGAGGCCACGACAATGGTTTCCAAAGCCATTTCAGAGGGCAATGTGCAAGCCATCAACTATTTTGTCGCCAATAACTATGTCGATGCCCTGAAGGACCTCGCCACCTCGCCCAACCAGAAAGTTTTGATGATGCCGGTGGAAGCGGCAAGCCTCATCGGCTCGATCGGCGGCATTGCCGAAATGACCAAAGAAGCTTTTGGCGGGAATGACAAAAAAGACGGCAAGGGCTCGGTACCCCGCACATAGGAGAAAGTGATGATGGATAATTCCCTTTTCTTTTCTCTTGGCGCCTGGAACTGGTTTATTATTGCCGCCGTGCTGGGCGTACTGGAGCTGCTGGCACCTGGCTATTTCATGATCTGGCACGCTCTTGCGGCCCTGTTCGTAGGCGGCCTGGCACTGGCTATCGACATGAACTGGCAGTTGCAGCTTGCGCTCTATGCCATTATTGGCCTTGGCCTGCTGTTTGCCTCTATACGCTTTGCCGGATCGAAAAGCGGCGCCAGCGACCGGCCCATGCTCAATAAGCGGGCCCGCACCCATCTGGGCAAGGTCTACAGGCTGGTGGCCGCCACAGATAATGGCCGTGGCAGCGTCAGGGTCGGCGACAGCATCTGGCAGGTGCAGATCGAAAATGGCATGGAAATGGCCGAAGGTGACGGTGTGCTGATCACCGATGTTTCCGGTACACGGCTGATTGGTCGCCCGGCCGGGGAATAACACCAGACAACAGGGTGCTTGCGCGATCGATGTTTCTTTGCTCGCCAGAGATGAAAAAACAGGCTATGAAGCGGTTCCAGTGTCAAGAACCTTTTCCTTTCAGGATCCCTTATGAGCAAGATTTCAGACGGTGGCAAAGCGCCGCGCAAGCGCCCTGTCGCCAGAACCGGTCACAAGTCCACTCCCCCAAAACCGGCAAAAAAAACGCAACCGTCGCGCAATAAAAGTGGCAAAACGACGGACCGTCCCCCCGCAAAACGGACCAGACAATCCGGATCCGAAGACAAATCCCGGGACAGCGGAAAGGCTCGCCCGGACAATCGCCGCCGCGCCTGGAAGGCCCGCAAAAGCAGCGCTGGCGAACAAAACCGTCCGCAACAAAAAAAGCCCGTCGGGAACAGAAAAAAAACCTCCGGCTTTGAAGGGTTTGCAGCACGGGAAGCCGCTGTCATGCTGCTGCACAATGTCCTGACCCGCCGCCGTCCGATGGATGAACTTCTGAACCAGGCCAGACGCATCCCGGAACTCGCCCGCCTCTCAAAAGCCGACCGCGCCTTTGCCCGCGCCATTGCCGCTACAGCCCTGCGCCGCCACGGCCAGCTGCGCGCCGTTCTCGACAGCTTTATGGAAAAGGGTCTGCCAGAGCGCGCCGGTCCCCTGCGCGAAATCCTGCTGGCCGCCAGTGCTCAGCTTCTGTTTCTTGAAAGCCCGCCCCATGCCGTGCTGAACATCGCCGTACAGCAGGTCAAACGTGATCCCGCCAGTCAGCGCTATGACAAGCTGGCCAATGCCGTTCTGCGGCGTGTCAGCGAAAAAGGTCCGGCGCTCATCAAACAGCAACAGGAAAACCAGCAGGCCGGGCGTCTCAACACCCCCGGCTGGCTCTGGAATGCCTGGTGCAAAAGCTATGACAAACAGACCGCGCAATATATTGCCGAAGCGCATCTGCATCAGGCACAGCTTGACCTGTCCATAGTCAGGGACCCCGAATTGTGGGCGCAAAAGCTGGGGGGCCAACTCCTGCCCACCGGTTCCGTGCGTCTTCGGGCCAAAGGGCGCATCGAACATCTGCCCGGATATGATGACGGGGCCTGGTGGGTGCAGGACATGGCCGCAGCGCTTCCCGTGCAACTGCTGGGCAATATCCGCGGCAAACGTATCGCCGACCTCGCCGCGGCCCCCGGTGGCAAGACCGCACAACTGATTGCCGCCGGGGCCGAGGTCACGGCCGTCGACAGCTCAAAGGGGCGTTTGAAACGGCTTGTCGAAAATCTTGAACGCCTTGAAATGGATGCCGAAATCATCGAGGCTGATATTCTGCAATGGCAGCCTGATGAAAAATATGACGCCGTGCTGCTCGATGCTCCCTGTAGCGCCACCGGTACCATTCGCCGTCACCCCGACCTGCCCTTTCTCAAAAAACGCCAGGATGTGCAGGAACTGGCGCAGATCCAGAGCAATATGCTGGATCGGGCCCTTGCATTTCTCAAACCTGGCGGCACGCTGGTCTATTGCACCTGTTCGCTGCAACCCGAAGAAGGACCGGACCGGATCCGGGCGCTGCTGAAACGCCACAAAAAGGTAAAATGCGACCCGATCAGGGCCGGGGAACTCGCCGGTCACAGCGAATGGATCAGCAGCACGGGGCATTTGCGTACCCTGCCCTTCTTTCGCCCCGCCGCCAAAACCGGCAGCAGCAAAAAGATCACCCCCGGTATGGACGGCTTCTTCGCCGCAAGACTGATCACCGGATGAATGAAAACAGTTGGCCATTGCGCTTCCCGGGCAAGCGATAGCGCAGAACCGGGACCCAGGGGCAACAGGCAGGGAGTGCGTTGGGAACATGACCAAAAACAAGAACCTGTCACTTGCGGCTACGGAGCCCGGCGCGGCGCTGCGCTTGTCCGGGGAGCGGGATGGTTAACAGAGCCGGGGAATACAAAGGTCAATCTCTACGCTCTCTTATATCAGTCTTTTTGTGTTCCTGAATCAGGCCGCCTTGACGCTGTCGAGGAACTGTTGCACGAGACGTTTGATCTGCTGTGCCTCCTCGCTCGCCTGGCGCGCCACCTGCTCCACCTCGCCGGCCGACTGGCTGGTTTCGGCAACGGATTCTGTCACACCGGCAATGTTCTGATAAACGGTCTCGGTGCCATTGGCGGCTTCAACCACATTGCGACTGATTTCCTCGGTCGAGGCCCCCTGTTCCTCAATCGTTGCGGCAATCGCCGTGACATAGCTGTTGACATCATCCATCGTTTTGCTGATCGCCTGAATGGCGCCGACGGCTTCGTCAGTCGAACCCTGAATAGCGCCGATCTGGCTTGATATTTCATCCGTGGCGCGCGCCGTCTGGCTGGCCAGTGCCTTGACTTCGGAAGCCACCACAGCAAATCCCTTGCCCGCTTCACCGGCCCTTGCTGCCTCGATAGTCGCATTGAGGGCGAGAAGGTTGGTCTGTTCGGCAATATCCTGAATAAGCGCAATGACATCGCCGATCCGTGACGCGCTGTCGGCCAGCCCCTTGATCTGTTCATCGGTGCTTTTGGCCATATCAGCCGCCTTGCCAACCACCTGCGAGGTCTGTCCCGCCTGACCGGAAATTTCCGATACCGAAGCCGCCATCTCTTCGGCAGCAGAAGCCACCGTTTGCACATTGCTGGAGGCCGCCTGCGAGGCGTCGGAGACCGAAATCGCCTTTTGTGCTGTTTCTTCAGCAATTGTCGAAACACCGACAGCGGTCTGTTGCATCAGATTCATTTTTTCCTCGACAGAGGCCAGCAGATTTTCGGCCTCGCGATTGAATGTATCGATCAGTTCCTCGATGCGCTGCTGACGCTGCTGATTTTCAAGCTGCTGTAGTCTGGCAGCTTCTTCATGTCTGGCACTTTCCAGCACATTGTCGCGGAAACCGGCTATCGAGCGACCCACAGCGCCAATTTCGTCCTGACGCTCAAGGCATTCAAAGCGAACCTCTGTATCGCCATTGGCCAGTTTTTCGGCATTGCCCACGAGGCGTATCAGTGGCCGGGAGATATTTCGCGCCAGAATGAAACCACCCGCAGAACCGGCGATCATGATCAGGAAAGAGATCACAATATCGGTAAGCAGTTTACTTTCCATGCGACGACCCGACTTTTCGATCATTGCAGCAGTATCTTTTTCCTGCATTCGGGTGGCAGAAGCAATCAGCCTTGAAAGCCTGTCACGATGACGTGCCAGTTTCTCGGGTGTCGGGATCCTCGCCGCTTTTTTTAAACCCAGAATTATCGCCGCATCGCTTTTCCAGGCGACATATTCCTTTTCAATTTCACTAATAATCGACCCCATCGAATCAGACATAACAGATGACTTCAGCAGGGTAACCTGTTTTCCGAGCTCACCTGCCGAACGCTCGAAAGCGGTTTTTATTGTCTTGCGGTCGACAAAATCGGTCATATCCGTGACGCGGGTTATCAATTCATTCGCCTCGCCAAACGAAGCAAGTATCCCGCGCACCGCATCATCCCCGGTCGTTGCCTTGTTGACGACTGAAGCAACTTGCTCGTGCTGGGTCCAGGCCTGCCAGGCGACAAAGGTGCTCGACAGAAAACCGATCACAAGACCTGACAAGGCAGAAAGAAATATTTTGGTTCTGATCGACATCTCAAACATCCTTCAATATCTAGTTCGGCAAGACCGGCATGGGAGTTTCCGTTTTTTCCGCCGTCAAAGACTTCAGAAAGGCCACAAGATCGGCTGTTTCCTGTTCGCTGATGGAAAAGGGCCGTATCAGCGGCGAACGTGACGACCGCTCGACACCACCGGATGCATAAAAGGCGATGATGCTTTCCAGATCTTTTTGTGAACCATCATGGGTGAAAGGTGCGCGCCTTGTAAGGTCACGCAGACCCGGTGTCTTGAAGGCGTGTTTGGCCAATGGATTATTCGGCTCCAGTTTCGCGCGACCCATATCCTCTGTGACCGTTCCGATATCATGGAATTTGTTATCGGTAAAATTCCAGCCGCTATGGCATCCCGCACACCCGGCCTTGCCATTGAACAAAACAAAGCCGCGCTTCGCGCTCTCGCTAATGGCCTTTTCATCACCATCAACCCAGCGATCAAAAGGTGACCAGCCCGAAACAATGGTCCGTTCATAGGTGGCGATGGCCGTGAGGATGGTTTTTCGGCTGATCCCTTCACCCGGAAACAGGGTTGCAAACCAGCTCCGGTATTCATCGATATCATTGAGTGTTCTGACAATATCAGCGAATTTTCCGTTCATTTCCGCCGGGGCTGTGATGGGACCGGCCGCCTGATCTTCCAGCGTCGCGGCACGACCATCCCAGAACAGCGGCTTCACCCAGGCCATGTTGAGTGCCGTTGGTGCATGACGACCCAGCTTCTTGTTCGCCGCGCCAACAGCCCGGTCAACCGGGGCCTCGAAACCAAAGGACGGATTGTGACAACTGGCGCAATTGAGATTTTTTGCCCCTGAAAGCCGGGGATCAAAAAACAGCTTTTTGCCCAGCGTTGCCAGTTGCGGTGAATAGGGTGCATTGTCCGGAAAGGGAATAGCGAGGGGGCGCTTGTAGCGGGTTTTCAGGGCGTCAATTTCTGTCGTCCCCGGCGACATTTGCGCAAAAGCGGCAGCACCGCCATAAACCGTCAGGATCAAAACCGGTATCAGTCGGCAGATCCGGAATTTCCAGAACATAAACATCCCCCTTTGTTCATTCAGCATCTTTCCAAAGCCGCAAGACCCTGACGGATCATCCGAACACCTGCTGAAAATGGAGGCTGTTCCGTTAATTTTATCTGAATATTTGCATTATTATGAGACTCATATATGAATAGTGTTGATAAACAGATAGTTGGGATTTACTTTACTTGATAAGTAGTAAAATCGATCAAAATTATTTTTCAATCAGTGAGTGTTTCGGAATTATTTTGCAACCAAATTACCTGACAATATGCAGCTCCGGCCCATCGGGATTCTGAAAGCACGGCGCGAATGAAACACCGATTTCAAACATATTGCTCCAGACAATACGGCAGGGGTGACGTTCTTCGAGACGCGGAATGTCCAGCGTAAAATGATCCGGAATGCCAAGGCGCGAGGCAACATTGAGCAGCGCGCCGCCACTCGACAGGTTTTTTATCGTGCAGTCAATAACCGACTGCCTGTCATTAAACAGTATTTTCGCGGGCAACAACATGTGTCGCCGCCGATCTGATCGCAAATCCTCTTGCATGGTCTGTCCTCTGCCTTGTTCCCGCCGAACCTGTCCCGGAATATATCCGGGCAAGTCACCGGCAATGATCTTTCAAAATCCATTCCAGCGCAGAGATTTGAACCCTGTTCAATCGCTCATATCGTTAACCCGCAATTCCCGCCCTGTCGCAGGCCGGTCTGCGGCGCCTCTGTCTTTAGCTGATGGCTCGCCTCAGGAACCATAGGCACCGGTTTTCTGCCTGACAGAAGCTTCCTGTGTTAACATGGGTCCGAAACGCCAATTCCCCTTTATGGATAATCAGGATGAACAGCTTGACTGCGGAGAAAAGCATTTTTATTCGGCGCCATCGGGCGCTACTGGTGCTGAGCGCGGCCATGCTGGTTTTGTCGCCGCCGCTGATCTTCAAAACCATCAGCTACACCCGTACGACCGCTCTCGACGATATTCGTGAGGCCAGCTCCCATACGCTCAACCTCGTCATGGAAAATCTGCGTGGTGAACTGGCGCGTTACAGAGCCCTGCCCCATCTGCTGGCTTCCGATCCCACCTACCGCAAACTCTGGGATCCGGAAAAAACCCCGTCCGATGAACGCGCGGTCAATCTTTTGCTGGAGAAAAACAGAAATATCACCGGCGCGCTCGATCTTTACATCATGGACAGAAACGGGCTCACCATAGCTGCCAGCAACTGGCAATCGAAACGTACATTCATCGGCAAAAATTTCGGTTTTCGGCCCTATTTCCAGCAGGCCATGCAGGGCTCTCTCGGTCGCTATTTCGCACTCGGTACCACTTCGCTGGAACGCGGCTATTATTTTTCCTGGCCCATTCGCCAGCAGGGAAAAATTCTCGGTGTCATGGTTTGCAAAATCAGGGTCGGCCAGTTCGAAACCGGCTGGCAAACCGGCAAGAACGAGATCATTGTTACCGATCGGGACGGGATCATTTTTCTCAGTTCAAAACCGCAATGGCTGTTTCATTCCCTCATGCCACTGGATGCCACCAGCCTGAAGCGTATTCGCGCCGATCGTCAGTATGACAAGGCGATTTTACGGCCCCTCGATATTGTCGCGCGCAAACCGCTGGATGCCCATGCCTCCCTGATCACGCTGCAACAGATGCGCGCCCCGAATACACAAATCCGCAAGGCAAAAAATCAGCGCCGCCGTTTCGGACAAACCGTCGAATATCTGCAAATTGGCCGCGACATGAAAACCGCCGGCTGGCAGGTCCATATTCTTGCCGCAACGAACAGCATCCGCACCCGGATATGGCGCAATGTCCTGGTGCTGCTCGCCCTGTTGTTCGGCTTTTTCACCGGTGCCGCCCTGTTGCTGGAACGCCTCAGGCGCAATCGTGAACTGATCGCACTGCAATCCGGTGCCCGCATCGAACTGGAACAGCGCGTCGAGGAGCGCACCCGTGAACTGAAAAAAACACAGCGGGAACTGATCCAGGCCGGAAAACTGGCGGCCCTTGGCAAACTGTCGGCCGGACTCAGCCATGAACTCAATCAGCCCCTTGCCGCCATCCGCTCCTATGCCGACAATGCCGATATTTTTTTACAGCGTGGTGAAACCGAACCGGCCCGTTCAAATCTGAAGAACATTGGCGAACTTATCGATCGTATGGCCCGCATCATCAGACATTTGCGCACCTATGCGAGCAAGGAGCGGGTCGAGGCCAGTCCCACCGATCTTGTCGCCGCCGTGCGCGAGGCCCTTGTTTTGTTGCACCATCGCATCAAAACGCAGGAGGCGGAAATCATCGACCACCTGCCCGAAAAAGCCATCATTGTTCACGGGGGTCTGGTCCGTTTGCAACAGGTGTTCGTCAATATCATTTCCAATGCCCTTGATGCCATTGCCGAACAGATGCACGGCCGGGTTGTTCTCGAACTTGAGGAAACGGCCGACAAATATATTGTTATCATCCGCGACAACGGCACGGGGTTATCTTCCGCCGAACTTGACCGCGTATTCGATCCTTTTTATTCCACCAAGGATGTCGGGGAAGGTGTTGGACTTGGTCTGTCCATCAGCTATGGTATCATCACCCAGTTCGGTGGCCGCATCAGTGTCGCAAACGTCCCGGGCGGCGGTGCTATCTTCCGGGTTGCCCTGCCAAAGCCGGATCTGCCGGAAAAAATACCGGCACCCGATCATGAATATGAAACGGGGCACAAGTCGGCAGGAGAAGACATCGCAAATGTGTAACAGGGTTATTCTGGTCGACGATGAAAAGCATTTGCGCCAGGCCGGTACGCAGGCGCTGGAGCTGGCCGGTTATCAGGTCAGCACCCACAGTTCGGCTCGTAATGTGCTGCCTGAAGTCGCCCCGTCCTTCGATGGCATATTGATCACCGATATCAAGATGCCGGGCATGGATGGTCTCGAACTGATGCAGAAAATACGCGAAATTGACCCGGAACTGCCAGTCATCCTGATTACAGGACATGGCGATGTACCGATGGCTGTCCGGGCGCTGCGCGAGGGGGCCTATCATTTTATCGAAAAGCCTTTCGGATCCGAGGTTCTGGTTGATATTGTCCGCCATGCCCTCGACAAGCGCCGTCTGGTGCTTGAAAATCGTCGGCTGCGCTCGGAACTGGCGGGTTATACCGGCCTTGATCAGCGCCTTGTGGGCCGGACGGCGGTGATGAACCGGCTGCGTGAGCAAATCCGCAATTTTGGCAACACCGATGCAGATGTACTCATTCTTGGTGAAACAGGGACCGGCAAGGAACTGGTGGCCCGTGCCCTGCACGAAAACAGCCCGCGCGCAAGGGGCAGGTTTATCGCCATAAATTGCGGTGCGCTGCCGGAAAATATCATCGAAAGCGAACTGTTCGGCCATGTCGAAGGCGCCTTTACCGGGGCCAGCTCCGGTCGAACCGGCAAGTTCGAGCATGCCAGCGGCGGCACATTGTTGCTGGATGAAATTGAAAGCATGCCAATGCAATTGCAGGTCAAACTGCTGCGGGTGTTGCAGGAACGCAAAATCGAGCGTCTTGGCGCCAACCGTGAAATTGATGTCGATATCCGCGTCATTGCCGCCACCAAAAGCGATTTGAGAACCGAAAGCACCGCAGGACGTTTTCGCGAGGATCTCTATTATCGCCTTAATATCCTGTCACTTGAAATCCCTCCCCTGCGCCAGCGCCGGGAGGATATTCCGTTGTTATTCCATCATTTCCTGTCCGAATTTGCACGGCAATATCACCCGAAATCAAAACAGATGGTGAAAGATGTTCCCGCCGATGTACTTGAAGCCCTGATGGCCTGGAACTGGCCGGGCAATGTTCGGGAACTGCAAAATACCGCCTTGCGCTATCTTTTATCTGGCGAGCTGCAAATCAATTCCAGACCGATAGACATATCGGGAAGCAACAGCGAAAACACGCCCCTTGCCGAACGCATCGCAAACCTGGAAAAAATGCTGATCGCCAATGAAATTGCACGCCATAACGGCAATCTCAAAGCCACCTATCAACAGCTCGGAATTTCGCGCAAAACCCTTTACGACAAAATGCAGAAATACGGTCTTTCCAAACAGTCTTTTGGCGAAGAAATCCGCGGCTCGTCGTCCGGCCAGCCAAAAACTTCGGATACGAAAATATAATAAGACTGGCCCTTGTATCCCTGACAGCGGACCGTCTCACTTCCCGGGCAAGCGATAACGCAGAACCTGTACCCGGGGGTGTAAAATAAAGCGACCGAAGAAAATACCAATAAATCAATATCATATCACTTTCGACAATGGACACCGGCTCAGCGCTACGCTTGTCCGGGGAGCGAGGGGGTCTGCGAACCTGACCAGAGATACAAAGGTCAGTCCTTTTGCTCGCTGGTTTGATGGGTAGGATTCCACCCGTAAAATCGGGATGAACGGGTAGAATCCTACTCAATCCCCTTTGCGAAAGCCCGCCCGGCTTCTCCGGAACGAAAATCAAATCCCCCTGTTTTCCGCCTGTTACGGCGCCTCGTTCTCCCGACCGGACAGATTGTCGCAACCTGGCATTGTCATTGCATTTAACAAATTGCTAACGGAGTTTGATCGACTTGTGTTCAATCACGGGCGGGCCCTGTCGGGCTGGCTGCCTCACAACGCAACCGATATTTCCGACACAGATCCAACAGAGGAAAATGATATGAAAAAGCTCGCTTTATCCGCACTCCTTGGTGCGAGCCTGATCCTTCCCGCCACCCTTGCCGAGGCAAAAGAAATTGTCATCAAATTCTCGCATGTGGTTGCCGAAAACACCCCCAAGGGCCAGATGGCCAACAAATTCCGCGATCTTGTCAACGAACGCCTGAAAGGCAAGGTCAAGGTTGAGGTCTTCCCGAACGCGCAATTGTTCGGTGACAAGAAGGTCCTTGAAGCATTGTTGCTCGGTGATGTTCACATGGCCGCGCCCTCGCTTTCAAAATTTAAAAAATATACCAAAAAACTTCAGGTCTTTGACCTCCCTTTCCTGTTCAATGATATCAATGCGGTTGATCGTTTCCAGAAAGGTCCCGAGGGGCAAAAGCTGCTGAAAAGTCTGGAAAGCAAGGGGCTTATCGGCCTTGGCTATCTCCATAATGGCCTGAAACAGCTCTCGGCCTACAAGCCGCTGCGCGTCCCTGCCGATGCCGCCGGACAGAAATTTCGCATCATGAGTTCGGATGTTCTTGCTGCCCAGTTTGAAGCCGTCAAGGCCCATCCGGTGAAAAAACCGTTCTCGGAAGTCTTTACGCTGCTTGGAACCCACGCCATTGACGGACAGGAAAATACCTGGTCGAATATCTATTCGAAAAAATTCTATGAAGTACAGCCCTATATCACTGAAAGCAACCACGGCCTGCTCGACTATATGGTTGTCACCTCGGCGGAATTCTGGAACGGCCTGCCCGCCGATATCCGCGCGGAACTGGAAAAAGCCCTGAGTGAAGCCGTTGCGCTTGGCAACAGGGTTGCGCTTGAAAAAGCCAAATCGGACAAGCAGAAAATTATTGATAGCGGCCGCTCGACCGTCATTCAGCTCAAGCCGGAGGAAGTCGAACAGTGGCGGGCCGTCATGAAACCGGTCTGGAAAAAATTCGAGGGTGAAATCGGTGCCGATCTGATTGCCGCCGCTTCGGCAGCGAACAAGTAAAACCCTCGTAACCATTTCTCATCGCTTCGGGTTTATCCCGAAGCGGCGGGATGGGCTGGCTTTGTACAGTCCGACGCCCCATGAGCCATAGATTTAACAATAAAACTGTCATGGGGCGTTTTTTCTTTTTTGCTGTCGTATAACAATAATAATCGGCAGCACGGGGGGAGTAGCGGATACAAAATCGCATTGCAGGGGAGTCGTCATGTTCTCGCGCATCTGGAATGGCCTTGAGGAAAGTGTTATCGGCCTGCTGCTGGTCAGCATGACGATACTTGTCTTTGCCGAAGTTTTCATGCGCTTTGTATTGAACAGCGGCTTTTTGTGGATGGAAGAGCTGACGCTGCACATGTCGGCCTGGATGGTTCTGTTCGGCGCTTCGTATGGCGTCCGGGTTGGTGCCCATATCGGTGTTGACGCCTTCATCAACCATCTGCCGTACAGTGTCCGCCGCTTTCTCGGAGCACTT
>JALXEI010000064.1 GCA_027069645.1 Hyphomicrobiales bacterium | reverse complement strand
GGCCTGGCCCTTTCAGGAGGCGCGCAATCTCATCAAGCGGCTGGACCGTATGAAGGAGCCGCCCGAAACGGTGCTGTTTGAAACGGGCTATGGCCCCTCCGGTCTGCCGCACATCGGCACCTTTGGCGAGGTGGCCAGAACGCAAATGGTGCGCCATGCCTTTGAGGTGCTGACCGGGCGCAAGACGCATCTGATCTGTTTTTCCGATGATATGGATGGTCTGCGCAAGGTGCCGGGCAATATCCCCAATGCGGAGGTGCTTGAGGACAATCTGGAAAAGCCCTTGTCCGTCGTGCCGGATCCGTTTGGCACGCATGAAAGCTTTGCCGCGCATAATAATGCCCGCTTGCAGAATTTTCTTGATCAGTTCGGCTTTGACTATGAGTTCGTTTCGGCAACACAGCGCTACAAATCCGGGGCGCTTGATGAAACCCTGCTGCGTATGCTGGAGGTCTATGACAGGGTGATGGAGATTATTTTGCCAACGCTGGGAGGAGAGCGCCAGAAAACCTATTCGCCTTTTCTGCCCATTTCGCCCGCCAGCGGCAAGGTGTTGCAGGTGCCGATGAAGGAGTTGAACCCGAAAAAGGGCACAGTGGTCTTTGATGACCCGGACAGTGGCGAAACGGTGGAACTGCCGGTGACGGGGGGGCATGTCAAATGCCAGTGGAAGGCCGACTGGGCCATGCGCTGGACGGCGCTCGGGGTCGATTATGAAATGGCGGGCAAGGATCTGATCGACAGTGTGCGTTTGTCGGGCAAGATCTGCCGGGCGCTGGGCGGCACCCCGCCGGACGGCATATCCTATGAGCTGTTTCTGGACGAGAACGGCGAAAAGATTTCCAAAACCAAAGGCAATGGCATTTCGATCGAGGAATGGCTGCGCTATGCCAGCCCGCAAAGCCTGTCGCTGTTCATGTACCAAAAACCCAAAACCGCCAAGCGTCTGTTCTTTGATGTCATCCCCAAAAATGTTGATGAATATCTGACCTTTTTGAGCAAATATCCCGAGCAGGAAGAAAAGGATCGGCTCAATAATCCGGTCTGGCATATTCATAGTGGCCAGCCACCAGCCGCTGAACTGCCGATCAGCTTTGCCCTGCTGCTCAATCTGGTCAGCGCCTCAAATGCCCATGATCCGGAGGTTCTATGGGGCTTTATCCGCCGCTATGCGCCTGATGCAACGCCGGAAAAACATCCGGTGCTCGATCATCTGGTAGGTTATGCGATCAGCTATTACAATGATTTCGTCAGGCCGAACAAAACCTATCGCGCCCCGGATGAGCGTGAGGCGGCGGCACTTGTCGATCTGCAACAAAGACTGGGGGAACTGGACGACATGGCTGATGGCGCGACCATTCAGAATGTCGTTTATGCGGTGGGCAAGGAACATGGTTTTGAGCCCCTGCGCGACTGGTTCAGGGCGCTCTATGAAGTGCTGCTGGGCCAGAGCCAGGGTCCGCGCTTTGGCAATTTTGCCGAACTTTACGGGCTGGCCGAAAGCTGCGCTCTGATCAAACAGGCGCTGGCGGGCGAACTGGCGGGGGGATAGAAATTTCAGCCTGGACTTTGCTCGAAAACAGGATTTCCGGTGCTGGAGGATTTAATTCTGCTCCCGATTTCAGGCGCGAGCTTTGAGAACCGCGGGCATGGAATAAGAGTTCCACAGGGCCTGGCGGGGCCCCGCAGAACTCCTGAATGCCATTATAAATGCAGTATTATCAGGTTATGAAACACAGAATAAACGTACCGCCTGATGATCAGTAGATTCGGGGCGGTGTGTAATGCCGGTTTGTCATTCCGACCACATCTTGAGAATAGGAAAAAGCTGAAATCATCGCATCCCCCATATGGGGTATATTCTTCTGATTTCCGGTGTTTTTTTGCTGTTCCGGTTCGTCAGGCCGTCTCGTCAGGTGTTCGGTCCCGATCCTCCTTCCGGGCAGACTGCTGAAGTTTCTGCAACAATCGGTATAATTTCTTCTGGCTGCTGGTGACCTCTTTTGTTGCGATTTTCAATACGTCGATCAATTCTTCAAGCTCCCTGATTTGCCGTTCAGGACTGGCGCACGTTTGAATGCCCCGATCATCTTCATTTTTTTCCACCTGGCCCATATTCCGAACGTTCTCTTTATGTAAATTTGTAAATCAGCATTGTGCCAACAATACATGCAGGCTGGCAGCCGGGAGCGACAGGCTGTCGGGCAAACCGGTCGCTCGGGTGTGAGGGCCGGAACAAAACAGTTTTATAGGCACAGAGAATCGCGCGGGCCAGATGTCAAACATGACAGTTGACCGGAGCGCAGAAATGAGGGGTGGGGTAATCTTTGATCTGGCTGGCAGCCGGATAATCCGGCTTTTCGGGAAAGGGTCTTGTTATTCTCTTTTCCGGCTCTATATATGACCGTGTCGAAAATTCCGGGAAGGTGTTCCATGATGCGTTTGGCAAGTCTGATTATGTTATGGGTCTTTTTGTCAGTCGCCGCGATGGCCGGTGAGGCCGATATTGTTGATGTCAGGGTCGTTCGACAGGAAGGCAACAGCTATCGTTTTGATGTCACGCTGAGACATGCAGATGCGGGCTGGAAGCACTATGCCGATGGCTGGGAGGTATTGGGACCTGATGGCAAAAGGCTGGCCAAACGGACGCTGTTCCATCCTCATGTTCACGAGCAACCCTTCACCAGATCCCTGTCAGGTGTGAAAATTCCCCCTCAAATCAAAGAGGTAATCATAAGGGCGCATGACAGTGTACATGGTTTCGGAGGGCGGGTCATGCGGGTCACCATTCCCCGTTGACAAAAACGGCTGAAATTATTTCCCTGTAATTTGTCTTGCTGATATGTATGAATGGGAGAAGGGCGGCTTTGTTGCCGCATTTTTCTGGCTCGCAGCAAACAAACGGGACCGCATTCGGAGAGCATATGTTTAAACAGGCCTGGAATATCATCTTGCTGATTGTCGCGGTGCTTATGGTCCTCGTTGGGCTGGTGACATTTCTTTTGCCCATCCCGTTTGGTATTGTTCTGCTGGTCATGGGAATTGCCATGCTGATGATGGTGAGTCCGCCCGTTCGGCGCCGGTTTCACCGACTGCGCATCCGATACCCTTCTCTTGACCGGCATCTGACCAGTATTGAACCGCATTTGCCGGTTGCGCTGCAAAAAATATTGCGTCCCGATAATGTGGGTTAAAGTGACAGATCCTTTGCAATTCGGGGAGCAAAAGGGCTATAATCGCGCAGAAATTTGAATGCGGATGAAATCGGTCGCCTGTTCCCTGTTTCAGCAGGGGCGACGGGTTTCAAAATGAGGTTGCAAGCCTTTGGCCAATGACGATAAAACCCCGAATGACGGGGGGGACGAGCCGTCCGACATCAGCCCGATTTCCATTGTCGAGGAGATGAAGCGCTCCTATATGGATTATGCCATGAGCGTTATTGTCTCGCGGGCGCTTCCCGATGTACGCGATGGCTTGAAGCCGGTGCATCGGCGGATCCTTTATACAATGGGCGAAATGGGCCTGTTTCACAACAAGGCCTATCGCAAATGCGCCAAGGTGGTGGGCGAGGTCATGGGTACCTATCACCCCCACGGCGATCAGGCGATCTATGACGCGCTGGTGCGTATGGCGCAGGACTTTTCCCTGCGCCTGCCGCTGATCGACGGGCAGGGCAATTTCGGTTCCATCGACAATGACCCCGCTGCGGCCATGCGTTATACGGAATGCCGTCTGCAAAAGGTCGCCGGGTCTTTGCTGGAAGACATCCACAAGGACACGGTGGATTTTAGCCCCAACTATGACGGCACGGAAAAGGAGCCCGTGGCGCTGCCCGCCCGCTTTCCCAATCTGCTGGTCAACGGGGCCGGGGGGATTGCCGTTGGCATGGCCACCAATATCCCGCCGCACAATCTCGAAGAGGTGATCGACGCCAGCGTTGCCCTGTTGGAAAATCCTGAAATGACCAATCCGGAGCTTAATGAAATTGTCAAGGGACCGGATTTCCCGACCGGCGGCATCATTCTCGGGCGCAAGGGCATAAAGCAGGCCTATGAAACCGGGCGCGGCTCGGTGATTATGCGCGGCCGGGTGCACACGGAGACCATCCGCAAGAACCGTGAGGCGCTGATCATCACCGAGGTGCCCTATCAGGTCAACAAGGCTGCGCTGGTGGAAAAAATGGCCGATCTGGTACGCAGCAAGCGGGTCGAGGGCATTTCCGACATTCGCGACGAAAGCGACAAGGAGGGGATTCGCGTCGTCATCGAAATCCGGCGCGAGGCCAACCCGGAAATTGTGCTCAACCAGCTTTACAAATATTCAGCCCTGCAAACCTCCTTTGGCTGCAACATGATTGCACTCAATGGTGGCAAGCCGGAACAGTTGCAGTTGCGGGACTTTCTTTCCGCTTTTAATGCTTTTCGCGAAGAGGTGGTATCGCGGCGCACCAAGTTTTTGCTCAACAAGGCGCGGGAGAGGGCTCATCTGCTGGTCGGCCTGGCGATTGCCGTGGCCAATATTGACGAGATTATCGCGCTTATTCGCCATGCGCCCAACCCGACAGCGGCCCGCGAACAGTTGATGGAACGCGCCTGGCCCGCGAAAGATGTGGCGCCGCTGGTGCTGCTGATTGCCGATCCGCGTCACATGGTGGCCGACGATGGCACTTACAAACTGTCGCTGGAGCAGGCCCAGGGCATTCTTGATCTGCGTTTGCAGCGCCTGACAGCTCTGGGGCGCGATGAAATCGGCGACGAGCTGAAAACCATTGCCGACAAGATCAAGGATTATCTGGATATTCTCGGGTCACGTGAACGCATTGTTTCGATCATTCGCGACGAGTTGATGGCGGTACGCGAGGAGTTCGGCACGCCGCGCAAGACCGAGATTGTCGATTATGCTGGCGATGTTGATGATGAAGACCTGATTGCCCGCGAAGATATGGTGGTGACGGTTTCGCACAAGGGCTATATCAAGCGCGTGCCGCTATCGACTTACCGCGCCCAGGCCAGAGGCGGCAAGGGCCGGGCGGGAATGAGCACAAGGGACGAGGATTTCGTCACCCAGCTCTATATGGCCAACACCCATACGCCCATTCTGTTCTTTTCATCACGCGGCATTGCCTATGTTCTGAAGGTCTGGCGTTTGCCGCTGGCCGCGCCTCAGGCCCTTGGAAACGCGCTGATTAATCTTTTGCCGTTGCAGCAGGACGAGCGTATCACGACGATCATGCCCTTGCCGCCCGAGGCCGAGGACGAAGCCAACTGGGGCAAGCTGCATGTGATGTTCGCCACGCGCAGCGGCAATGTGCGCCGCAATGCCCTGTCGGATTTCACCAATATCCGCCAGAACGGCAAAATCGCCATGAAGCTCGATGAAGGCGACGAGATTATCGGCGTGCAGATCTGCACCGAACAGGATGATGTATTGCTGACCACCGGCAAGGGGCGGGCCATTCGTTTCAGAATCAGCGACGTTCGTCTGTTCAAGGGGCGCGATTCTACCGGTGTGCGCGGCATCCGGCTGGCCGATGATGATGAAGTGATATCCATGACCATTTTGCGCCATGTCGATGTAACCTCGCCGGAAGCGCGCGCCTATCTCAAGGCCGCCAATGCCATGCGCCGCGCCATGACAGGTGAAGAGGAAGAGGGGGCGGGTACCGAACCCGATCTTGAGGAGGAGGGCGGCGAAGAGGCTGAACTGACGCAGGATCGTTATGCCGAACTGGGGGCCGCCGAACAGTTTATCCTGACCCTGTCGCAAAACGGTTTTGGCAAGCGCTCTTCAAGCTATGAATATCGTGTCACCGGTCGGGGCGGCAAGGGTATCATCGCCATGACGGTGAATGAACGAAACGGCAATCTGGCGGGCTCTTTCCCGGTCGAGGAAGAGGACCAGATCATGCTGGTGACCAATGCCGGGAAACTGATTCGCTGCCCTGTTCATAATGTGCGCATTGCCGGACGCTCGACCCAGGGCGTGACGGTGTTCAAAACTGCCCCCGACGAATATGTCGTCTCCGTCGAGCACATCACCCATGTGGAAGAGGAAGAAGGAGAGGCCGAGACCGGCGGGCCGAATGAGGACGGGGGCGCTGATGGGGGAAGTTCATGATCCGGACCGCCTTTTATCCCGGCAGTTTTGATCCGCTGACATTCGGTCATCTGGATATTATCATGAGGGCCGCGAAGCTTGTTGATCGGCTGGTGATCGGCGTTGGCGTCCATCACGGTAAAAAAGCGATGTTTACCCCCGATGAACGTCTGGCCATGCTGGAAACGCAAAAGGCGGAGCTGGTGAACGAAGGCATGGGGGGCGACAGGCTGGAGATTGCCAGCTTTGACAATCTGGCGGTCGATGCCGCAAGGGCCCACGGGGCGCGGGTCATTATACGTGGCTTGCGTGATTCCGGTGATTTTGACTATGAAATGCAGATGGCGGGCATGAATGCCGGGCTTGCCGGGGATATCGAGACGGTATTTCTCGCCAGTTCCCCAAAGGTGCGCCATATCGCAGCCTCGCTGGTGCGCCAGATTGCGGCGATGGGCGGGGATGTTAGCCCGTTTGTTCCTCCTCATGTCGCACGGGAAATGCAGAGCAGGTCAAAAAGCTGATTCCCGGATCATGGTCAGACAGGGGAGGAGTGGAAACGGAAACCGGATGAGAAACGACATAAACGATATATCAGAAGGCAACAGGCGCTGGCAGCGACGCAGTGAAGTCCCTTCAAGCCGGGAAGGTCACATCCTCATTTCGATTGTCGTACCGGTTTTCAATGAATATGATTCGATCAGACCATTTCTGACGGAACTGAAAAAAGCCCTGTCGGAACCGGATGAAAAGTTTGAAGTCCTGTTTGTTAATGATGGTAGTACGGACGATACTTTTGAACTTTTGCAGCGCCTTGTGAAAACAGACAAAACAATCCGGATTATTGATCTTTCGCGCAATTTTGGCAAGGAAGCGGCGCTGACAGCAGGGCTGGACATGGCTCGCGGTGATGTCGTGGTCCCCATTGATGTGGACTTGCAGGATCCCCCCGAACTGATCCCGCAATTTGTCGCCAAATGGCGCGAGGGTTATGATGTGGTCAATGGTGTGCGCGTTGATCGCTCTTCCGATACAATCGTCAAGCGGAACAGCTCAAGGGGGTTTTACCGCCTGTTCAACCGCCTGTCTCATACAGCCTTGCCGGAAAATGTCGGTGATTTCCGGCTCATGGACCGTCAGGTCATCGAGGCTATCAAGCGTCTGCCCGAGCGCAATCGTTTCATGAAAGGTATTTTTGCCTGGGTCGGTTTCAGAACCTGTGAAATACCCTATACGCGCACGCCAAGGGTGGCCGGAAAAACAAGCTGGAACTACTGGCGGTTATGGAATTTCGCCCTTGATGGCATGTTCGGCTATTCAACGGCGCCCTTGCGCATCTGGACCTATGCCGGTTTTCTGCTGGCTTTGACCTCTTTTCTGTTCGGGGCCTTTATTATCGTTAAAACCCTGTTTTACGGCATAGAGGTTCCCGGCTATGCTTCCCTGATCTCGGTTATTCTGTTTCTGAGCGGTATTCAGATCATTTCTCTGGGGGTCATGGGTGAATATATCGGGCGTATTTTTCTGGAGGTCAAAAAGCGGCCGGTCTATCTGATCCGCGAGGTGATTGCCCCTGAAACTGATGACGATGACAAAATGGAACATCCGGTCCAAAAGTAATTCCCGCCGTGC
>JALXEI010000063.1 GCA_027069645.1 Hyphomicrobiales bacterium | reverse complement strand
AAACGCGCGTAACCTGTCGTTCCCGATCCTGCCAGGTCCCTTCGTGCTGCCCTGGATCCCGGATCGGCGCTATCGCTTGTCCGGGAAGCGAAATGTGAGTCAACCTTTTTGTACTCTGGTATAACGCTATCAACTATAGCGACAAACAAAAAAAAATCCATGACGATCTGTTTCGACAACAAACCATCATGGATTTCAACTGTTTCAGCCAGGCTTCTAGTGCGTCAGACGCAGGTTCAGCAACGACTTGCCGATTTCCTTGAACGCGTCCGCGAGCTCCGTGCTGTCATCGGCATCAAAATATTTGCCGCCATTGCCCGCACAGGACTTCATCAGATTTTCGATCTCTGAATCCGCCTCGATCTCGAAACCGATGGTATAGACCATGATGTTCTTCGCCTTGATATTGGTGCAAAGTTCAGCGGTTGTTGCATTGGCATATTGCGCCGCGTGCCAACTGCTGTTGTGACCATAGACATCGGCAGTATTGTGCAGGGAACGCCAGCCCAGTTTCCTTTTCCACGCCTTGTCATCATTTTCCAGGCCATTCCACTTGCCCCAGGCCTTTCTTGTATTGGCACCATCAGTCATCAGTACGATCACCTTGCGCACAACCTCGCTATCATAGGAAGAACCATCAGCAAAGGGCGCATTCGGCGAAAGCGTACGCCAGCCCCACATCAACCCGGCGGGGATATAGGTATTGTAACGCGCTTTCATTTTGGAAAGGCCCGATACAATCGCATCCCTGTCGGATGTCAAACGTGTCAGGGTCGCCGTATCTTTGCACATATTATACTCCATCATCATGCCGGGCACCTTGACATCATAATCTTCATCCCTGGTACGATGATCGGCATCCCGTGATCCCATGCAGCCTTTCCATTTATAATTCTTGCGCTTCTCTACACCCTCAACCCATTCGCAATGCTCGACAGGTTCGCCCGGATCGCCGGTGCAGTTCCAGTCAACTGTTTTCAGACAGTCATAGGGCACACCATCATTGTAACAAGTCCGCCATTCCTTTACAGGTTCGCACTCTTCTGTCGAATTGGGATATTCGTTCCAGCAATCATTATGACCTTCAACCCACCAGGTCCGTGTATAGTCATCGGGGATATCCAGCCCCGGTTCGTTACGATCCGAACGCCCGACAACATTATAGGTCCCCCCGTCCTTCACACCGATATTGACATAGTTGGCAAAGGGCACTACCGAAAACTTGATCTTTTCATCAGAGTTGTTGAAGTCTTCGGGGTAGATGATATCAAGAAGGTCATTTGTGGCATTTTTCAAAGCCGTCAGCTTGCTGCCTTTCATGGAACCGGTATTGTCCAGCACCAGCGCAATCTCGATCGACGATCCCCCGACCATGACACCCGATCCGATCGTGAATTCAAAATCATCCAGATGGGCAAATTTCAGGAAACTGGTGGGAACCTTTGCCGTGACACTGGCTTTCATTTCCCCCTCTTCGGTTATTTCAGCCGTGCTGATCTCGATGATGGTTCCGTGCAGCCTCTTGTCCGACTGGGTGAAGTTTTTGTTGATATAGTCTTCAATGATTTTCTGATAGTCAACATCGGGATCTTCCGCATATTGCAACATGGCGGCCAGCATGGCTGCATCCAGCGTGGCAGTGAGCTGGGATTTTGTTTTAATGGCCATACCATAATCAACAATCCCCCCAATCAGTACCATCACCGGAATCATCGAAAAACCGAATATGATTGCCACATTGCCTTTGCGGGCATCGACAAAACGCCGGCAAAAAGCCCTGAAATTTTTCACCATTTGCATCGAACCACACCACTCTGCCTAAAAAAACAACCGGTTCACCCGGCACTTGAAAAGCGCACAGATGTTCTATTGCAAACCATTAGAGCCGATCATCATTTAAACTTCTTAAAGACGTCACGGACTTCGTACAAAAAGGCAAACAAAGACTTAACAGACGCAAAAAATAACAACAGATCACGCGTGGTCTGATACCAGATCACAAAAAGACTGACCTTTGAATTTTTCCCGGATTCGCAAACCACCCCACTCCCCGGACAAGCGTCAGCGCCGCGCCGGGGTCCAGGGTCGTAAGTGATATACTGTTGTTTTTATTCGTTTTATCAACGCACTCCCGTCTTGTTGCCCCTGGATCCCGGATCAGCGCTGGCGCTTGTCCGGGAAGCGAAACATCGAGGCCTAAAGAGAAAGGTGAGTCAGGCTTTTTGCATCCTGGTATGTCAGGCTTTTTGCTCTTTGCCATGAGAC
>JALXEI010000062.1 GCA_027069645.1 Hyphomicrobiales bacterium | reverse complement strand
CTCTTTCCACACACCCTCGCGGATCAGCAGGGTCGCAGCCGCCTCCCGTTCGGCAAGGCGCTTTGAACTGCCCGTTCCGGTCGCCGGTTCAATCCTTTCCACCACGACCTGCATGACAAAAACCGGCTCGTGGTCGGGACCGGAACGCGACACTTCGACATAGCGGGGCAATTTCAAATGATTCCCCTGGGCCCATTCCTGAAGAGCCGTTTTGGGGTCCACCGGAATTTCATCCGGTTTCAACAACAGGGGTTTCCAGTATCGCACCACAAGATCGCGGGCACTTTCAAAACCGCCGTCCAGAAACACAGCCCCCAGAAGCGCCTCGCAGGCATCGCCAAGAATGTTGATATTGGTGGTCCCGCCCGTCATCTTTTCAGACGGGCTGAGCACAAGATATTTGCCAAGCTGCATTTTTTGCGACACAAGGGCACAGGTCTCCTTGCGAACCAGCCGGTTAAAACGCCTCGCCAGCTCCCCTTCCGCAGCATCCGGAAACCGGCTGTAGAGCAATTCCGAAATACTCAGCCCCAGAACCCTGTCTCCGAGAAACTCCAGACGCTCATTGTCTTCGGGCTGCTGTCTGCGTTCGCGCGCACTGGCATGAACAACCGCCTTTTCCAGCAAAGTCGCCTGTCTGAATTTGTATCCAATCCGTTCCTGAAGCGCTGTCAATCCCATTTGAATGTCCAAAACGACTGGTGTGCACATCCTGATTTAAGTGTAATATACATCTGTCAACAGCTACAGTATTTTCGCTTCACCTGACAGCTCTGAAAATGCGTGACCAGCGAATATCACTCGGCCAGCGCCAGAATTTCAGCCAGCTCCCTTCTTCTTTCACTGAAAAGAACAGCCGGTTGGCACGCCCGACAAAGTTTTCCAGCGGCACCTGGCCCACCGCATTGGTCACCCGACTGTCGGTGGAATTGTCACGGTTGTCCCCCATCATGAAATAGTGATCAGGCGCAACTTTATAGATACGTGTCGTATCAAGCTGGCCATCGGGGGTCTGGTCGAGAACCTGGTATTTGACACCGTTCGGCAGGATTTCTTCGTAGCGGGGAATGGGCCGCACAATACCAAAGCGATCGCGTCCGACAAAATCTGCAACGCGGCGCTTTGGAACCGGTTTGCCATTGATATGCAAAATACCGTTAATCATCTGTATTTCGTCACCCGGCAACCCGATGACCCGTTTGATATAATCCTCACCGGTAAACGGATTTTTGAAAACCGCAATATCACCACGTTTCGGCGTTCCCTTCCATATACGTCCGGAAAACAGATTGGGGCTGAAGGGGAAAGAGTGGCGCGAATAACCATAGGCATATTTGGAGACAAAAAGATAATCCCCCACCAGCAAGGTCGCTTTCATGGAACCCGAGGGAATATTAAAGGGCTGAAACAGAAAAATACGTATAAAAACAGCCAGTACAAGGGCGTGAAGAACGATTTTTACGGTCTCGCCAAGCTCACTGCCATTATGTTTCTTTTCTCTCGAAGTCTCGTTGACTGACATATAAAACCCCTCCGCGGCCCCGGATCCGTCTCCGCGCCCGTTGTTGTTTTTGATTGTCCCTGTACATAGTCCGATGGCACAGGAAAAGTCTATCTGATTCTTGTAAACAGGCGATGCCAACGAACCAGGCGGAACCAATCAAAATAGCTGCCAGCCCGCTTCATGTCTTCATGTGAAAAATAGAGAAACTGCGCCTTTCCTATCAGATTTTCCGCCGGAACGAAACCGATGGGCGAACGGAAACGGCTGTCACTGGAATTATCGCGGTTGTCCCCCATCATAAAATAATGCCCGACGGGAACATGAAAGACTCGCGTGTCGTCGCCGGTACCATTCTCGACAAGATCAAGGGTCTGATAGGTTTTGCCATTTGGCAGGGTTTCCCGATAGCGTTTGACCTCGCGCCGGTGACCATAATAATCGCTGGTGGAAAATGAGGGTGCCGCACGACGCGGCACAGCCTTGCCATTGAGAAATAGTTGTCCGTGCTTCATTTGTATGCGGTCGCCGGGCAGGCCGATCAGGCGCTTTATATAATCAACACCCTTATAATGGAAAACGACCACATCTCCCCGTTCCGGCTGTCGCCCGAAAAGCCGGCCGCCAAACAGCCTGGCATCAAAGGGAAAGGAATAGCGACTGTAACCATAGCTGAATTTCGAGATAAACAGATAATCTCCCACCAGCAAGGTTGGTTTCATTGAGCCCGAGGGGATATTGAAAGGCTGAAAGGCAAATATCCTGATAAACAGCGCAATGACAATCGCGAGGGCAACAACCCTGGCAATATCGAAAATGCTGCCAGCGACGGACGTTTTTTCCATATTTTCGACTTTCCCGCCCATCAGATCAACGTCCCTTTCAGCCAGTCCCGACAGAACCACAACCCGTTGCCTATACTCTTTATGCAAGCTCATGGCAAATAAATGACGTTATGTGCCAGGAGGCATAAATATCCGCTTTCGCCCCCGATGCCCTTTGGGGGGCACTATGACGTTAATTTCAGCGGCACAGCGGAAATAATGACAATGGCCTGGGCGAGCGGAAAATCGTCCGTTATTGTCAAATCGATTTTCGCCTCGAACCCTGCCGGAGTCATATCGCGAAGGTGTTGCAGGGCGCGCCCTGTCGGTTCGATCGTCGGTTTTCCGGAGGGCAGATTGACAACGCCCATATCACGCCAGTAGACGCCTTGCGCAAGTCCCGTACCAAGCGCCTTGGAAAAGGCCTCCTTGGCAGCAAAACGCTTGGCATAGGAGGCGATGCGCCCGGCCCGACGATCGGATTTTTGTCGTTCCACGGGCGTAAAAATGCGATCAAGAAAACGCTCGCCATATTTTTCAATGATCTTTTCGATACGCCGAATGTCGATGAGATCATTGCCCAGACCAAGGATCATGCTTTTCCTGCCCGTTTTCCAAATGTCCCTGCCTGCCGAAATGCCCCCCGAACTCAGGCGCTTTTTTCATTCCGCGCTTCCGCCCGCGCCCTGTCCATCAGGGCCCGCATGCGGCGGATCGAACTGTCAAGACCGCCAAAAATCGCTTCACCAATCAGGAAATGACCGATATTGAGTTCAACGATTTGCGCAAGCTCGGCAATCGGTCCTACGGATTCAAAGGTCAACCCGTGTCCGGCATGGACCTCAAGCCCGCGCCCGTCGGCATATTCCGCCAGAGTCCGTATGCGCGCGAGCTCGCGATCCATCCTGCCCTGATCCCCTTCTATAACCGCCTCGCACCAGGTCCCGGTATGAATTTCAACAACATTTGCACCAATGGAACAGGACGCATCGGCCTGGGCCGGGTCGGGATCAATAAACATGGAAACCCGAATTCCGGCCTCGACCAGTTGCCTGACGAAGGGGGCAAGGTGCTCTTGCCCTGCCGCCACATCCAGTCCTCCCTCGGTGGTCAGTTCCTCGCGCTTTTCCGGCACAAGGCAACAGGCATGAGGTTTGTGACGAAGGGCAATATCCAGCATTTCGGGCGTGGCGGCCATCTCCAGATTGAGGGGGCGCGCCAATTGCTGCTGCAATCTGGTAATATCACTGTCACTGATATGACGACGGTCCTCACGCAGATGCGCAGTAATGCCGTCCGCGCCCGCTTCGATGGCCAGCAGCGCCGCTTTCAGGGGATCGGGATGTCCGCCTCCCCTGGCATTTCTGATTGTCGCAACATGGTCAATATTGACGCCAAGACGCAAATATGCGGCTTTCTCATTGCGAGGATTCATGATAAACGCTCCTGCTTCCTGTTGCCCGACTGGCACAAATTCCGGTCAGCTTGCCATACCACCATGCTGGCGGTGTTGATAGGCTCCGGCCAGTTTTCTGACAGGATAGTAGGAAATGAGCCCGGCGACCAGCCCCATTGGCAGTCCGCCAACCGCCATTGGCTTGAGCATGATCGGCCAGAGGGCTTCAAGTGCCGACCAGAGTGTCTCCCATGAGGCCCGCGCAATACTGGTTGTGGCCCCGTGCAGGGAAGCAGCCAGACCACTGCCATCAAGCCCCGGTTCCAGGCCGAGAATCCGGCTGCCGAGCTGATAGGAACCAACCCAGATAAACGGAAAGGTCAGCGGATTGCCGAAAAAGGTCCCCAGCGCCGAGGCAATAATGCTGCCCCGCAACGACCACGCAAGCAGTCCGGCCAGCAGAAAATGAAATCCCAGAAACGGGGTAAAGGAAACCACCACACCGGCCGCGGCACCAATGGCGATGGCATGGGGGCTGGTACGAAGGCGCGACAACCGTTTCAATACATAGCGGATCGAACGCTTCCAGTTGCGGCGCGGCCAGACCGCAACACGAAGTTTTTCCCTGAATTTCTCGGGATGTCTCCTGCCAAACAGCATAGGGATTGAATCCTTCCTGCGCCACTGCCCTGTTCTGCGCCCGCCCTGCCGGTCATTTCCAGGCCGGTCAAGTACCGGTTTCGACTGCCACCTGTCATCCAGTCCGGCTCTTCTCTGTTACGCACTATTCTGTGTGTTCCGGGCCGGAAATACAAAGCGGTAAATAGTCTCATGCCGGTCAGCCCCGCCAAACACGGGAATGCGGATCACAAAGCGGCCGGTTACCACATTCAACCCTGAACCCTGAAAACCCGGTTAACAATCTTCATTGCCCGGATACCGCTGATAATGCGATTGAGATGCTTGATGTCCCAGACTTCCAGACCGATAAGCATTTCGGTAAAGTCACTGTCACGACGAACCATCCGCAATTTGTCGATATTGGCGTCGGCCTCGCCGATCAGCTGCGCAATCCGGGCCAGACTGCCTGGCATGTTAAAGGTTGTCACCGAAATCAGCGCCGGAAACCGCTCGCGGCTGCCTGGCTGAATATCCCATGTCACATCGACCCAGCGCTCGGGCTGGTCGTCAAAACGCTGTAGCGCTTTGGCATGAATGGGATAGATAACGATCCCCTCCCCCGGAGTCATGATACCGACAATCCGCTCTCCTGGCAACGCGCCTCCCTTTGGCGCAAAACGGATGGGCAAATCGCCCTTTGCGCCGCGGATCGGAATGGCCTCGGGGCCGCCGGAAGCCATTGTACCGGTATTGGCCCCAACCCAGCGAAAACGCAGGCCCATCGCCTTCCCCAGCCAGCTGTTCTCGGGACGTTGCGCGGTTTTCGAGGCTGGCGCCGGCTTTGCTTCATAGTCCGGATAAAGCGCAGAGATAACCAGATCCACCTCAAGTTCGCCGCGCCCCACGGCGGTAAAGACCTCTTCCATACTCCCCTGCGGCAGGCGAAACAGTTTCTTTTCCAGCAAATCATTGGAAAAGCTGAGATCGGCCAGCGCGAAGCCCTGGGTAATCATTTCCCGGCCAAGACGCCCGTATTGCTCCTGAATGGCCGCACGTGTGGCCCGTCTGATGGCAGCTTTGGCCTTGCCAGTGACGGCGATTTTTTCCCAGGCCGCCGGAGGGGAATGCCCCGGCGCGCAATTGATCTCCACCTCGTCACCATTTTTCAGGCTGGTCACAAGCGGCATGGGACGCCCGTTTATCTTGCAACTGTAGCAGGTATTGCCGATATCGGTATGTACGGCATAGGCAAAATCGATCGGCGTTGCCCCGTGCGGCAAAACAATCAGACCGCCATTGGGGGTAAAGGTAAAAACCTGATCCTGAAACAGCTCAAGGCGCGTATGCTCAAGAAACTCTTCCGGGTTATCCCCTTCGCGCAACATATCCACAAGCTGACGCAGCCATTGATAGGCGCTGCTGTCCTGAAGCAATTCGTGCTTGGGCGGAAGCCGGCCATTTCCTTCACGCGTACTGGTTTCCTTGTATAGCGTATGGGCCGCAATTCCATATTCGGCTATTTCGTGCATATGCTTCGTACGTATTTGCAATTCGACACGCTGTCGCTCGGGGCCGATAATAGTTGTATGAATTGACTGATAATCATTGGACTTGGGAACAGAGATATAGTCCTTGAAACGTCCGGGGACAATTTGCCAGGTGGTATGAATGACACCCAGCACCCGATAGCAGTCTTCCACATTGCCGGTGATGACCCGAAAACCGTAAATATCGCAAAGCTGCTCAAGGGCAATCTGCCGGTTTTCCATTTTGCGCCAGATCGAATAGGGCTTTTTCTCCCGACTCGTCACCAGCGCATCAATGCCATATTCCTCAAGTTTCAGATGCAACTCTTTTTCAACTTCCTGAATCAGCCCTGTATAGCTTTTGCGCAGGCTGGCAAGACGTTTTGTAATGGTTTCATAGGCTTCGGGATGGAGCCAGCGAAAGGACAGATCCTCAAGTTCGTCACGCAACCACTGGATCCCCATGCGACCGGCCAGCGGCGCATAGATTTCCATTGTTTCACGCGATATGGCCAGACGCCGGTCAGCGCGCATATGTTCCATTGTGCGCATATTGTGCAGGCGGTCCGCAAGCTTGACGAGCAGAACACGCACATCACTTGAAATGGCAATCAGCAGTTTACGGAAATTTTCGGCCTGTTCGGCCTTTTTGGTCACAAGATCCAGCGCATCAAGCTTTGTCACACCATCGACAAGAGCCCCGATTTCCTCGCCGAACAGCTCGTTGATCTCCTTGCGGGTGGCTTTTGTATCCTCGATGGTATCGTGCAAAAGACCGGTGGCTATGGTCGCATCATCCAGTTTCAGTTCGCTCAGAATCCGGGCGACGGCTTCGGGATGAATGAAATATCTTTCTCCCGACTTGCGCTTTTGATGCTTGTGCGCTTCCTCGGCGTAGTCATAGGCCCTTGCGATCAGGTCCCTGTTTGTGTCCGGATTGTATCTCGATACACGATCCACGAGCTCCTGACGGCCCATCATTTCACGAATGTCTCCTCATCACGACCAATTTGCAGACCCCGTCCGGCAATGACTGACCACCCCGGGATCCGCCCGGTGTCGCCCGCTATCCCGCCAGCCCGGATTTGCTCCCCCTGTCGCGAGCGAGAAAATGTGCGCTAGCGGCGCTTGCGACTGTTATTCTCGACCGGTACCAGCCTTTCCATGCCCCGCAGCAATTCCTCTTCTGTCATGGTTTCGGGTGCCGGCGCATCGGAACTCATATCATCCTGCCCGAGAATAACGCGCTCGGGAGACGGCGGCTGATTGCTGGTCAGCAGCGGTGCCGTTTCCGGTTCCGGTTCATCAACCTCAACATGTTTTTGCAGGGAATGAATAAGGTCTTCCTTCATATCCTCGGGCGAAATGCTCTGCTCGGCAATTTCACGCAGCGCGACAACCGGGTTTTTATCGTTGTCGCGATCCAGCGTCAGGCTGGAACCGGCTGAAATCATCCGCGAGCGATGACTTGCAAGCAAGATCAGCTCAAACCGGTTAGTCACTTTATCAATGCAGTCCTCGACTGTCACGCGGGCCATGTCATATTCCTCAAGGTAAAGGTTGATCCTGCCGGACCGGACACAAATATTGTCAGGGAGCCTGACAACCTCACCGTTACGGTCGCCATATCATTTCTCCACAGGCTGATGTTCAATCATCCAATCAGTATGCCCGGACGCCATATACTAGCAGACCCTTCTAGTAAAAACCACATCTATATGCAAGTGAGATTCGAGCTCATAAACTCACAAACGACATTCCCGACCAGCACATACAAGCAAGGGGGGGGTAAAGCCTGTTTCATTCTACCCGGCGCAGAATCTGTCCGTCGGAACCGCTCCGCAGACCCGCCCAGATGGCGTTTGCCGACCTGCCACTCACCGGATGATGCCAGAAGGGCAGAATATC
>JALXEI010000061.1 GCA_027069645.1 Hyphomicrobiales bacterium | reverse complement strand
GTTCTGTATCTGCCAGCCGACATAGGGCGTGCCGTCATATTCGATGGTCAGCTTGTAGCGCCAGGTTTTGCGGTGGGTCACGAGGGGCCATTTTCGATGAGTTTGCGAACGGGTTTGAAAGAGCGGCGATGATGCGGGGTGACGCCATATTGTGTCAAGGCCTGCTGGTGGGCACGTGTGCCATAGCCCTTGTGTTTTTCAAAGCCGTATCGGGGATATTCCAGGGCCATTTCGCACATGATGCGATCTCGGGTTACCTTGGCGATGATCGAGGCGGCGGCAATCGAAAGGGAGAGTTGATCCCCCTTTACAAGCGCCTCTGCCGGGCAGGGCAGATCCGGGCAGCGATTGCCGTCGATCAGCGCCACGGCAGGGCGAACGGGCAGTTTTGCGATGGCCTGTTGCATGGCGGCCAGGGTGGCGTTCAGAATATTGTCGCGATCAATGACCTCTACATCCATGATGCCAATGCCAACGACAGCGCTGTTGCAAATCTTCCCGAATAGCTGTTCGCGGTGCGCTTCGCCCAGTTTCTTGGAATCATTTAACCCCTCGGGGATATTGTTCTCGTCAAGAATAACCGCCGCTGCCACCACCGGTCCGGCCCAGGGTCCGCGCCCGGCTTCATCAATACCGGCAACCGGGGTTCCGTGTTTTTGGCCCAGCAGAGTCTCATGGTGGAAGTCGGGAGCTGGTCTTTTTTGTGCAGATTTAACGGGCATGAGGCAATTCTATAATTGCCGTCCGCCAGGGAACAGCAGTATTTACAGTTTTACAGTGAAAAGGAAGAATTTGCGCCGGTTTATGCCGTTCAACGAAGAACCTGAATAAACAGCAAGCTAAACCGGCGCATTCTGCCAGTCGGCCACAATGACAGACGGGCAAAAAGACGACTGAAATATTTTCCCGAAAGGGAAGGAGTTCAGCCTGTTCATGGGTGTAGTATTTTCCCGTTTTTTGCCGAAAAAAAGGCATTTCCGTTATGTGCTGTCTGCCGGTGCTTCGGACTGAAATTGACGCATACGGACAATCTGTCCGGGCTGATCGTAATTATCTGAAGGGAAAAAGCAGGGACCACAGGAAGCCTGTCGGCTTGCTATCCTGGTGTTTTTCCAATCCGATTTTCATATCTGTATGCCCTCTTTCCGGTTGCCATGTATAGGTGCCGAACAGGCGGTCCCAGAGGGAAATGCTGAAGGCGTAATTGCTGTTCAGTTCCCTGGGGATAATGGAGTGATGAATGCGGTGCATGTCAGGGGTGGCGATGAAAAGACGGATGATTTTGTCCATCCAAAACGGCAATTTGAGATTGGAATGGTTGAACATGGCGCAGCCATTGAGGATCATCTCGAACAGTATGACCGCAAATACAGACGGGCCGAGCAGAAACACGAGAACAATTTTCCACAACATGGAGATGAAAATCTCGATCGGATGAAAACGCAGCGCTGTTGTGACATCAAACTCCACATCGGAATGATGCACCTTGTGAAACTGCCAGAGCAGGGGCACATAGTGGGCGGCGACATGCTGACCATAAATGGCAAGGTCAAGCAGAATGAGTGACAGGACGGTTTCCAGTGTCGGATCGAGCGATAACAGATTGAAAAGACCCCAGCCCTGTTTTTCGACATACCAGGCGGCCGCCACTGCGGCAATTGGCACGGTAAAGGCAGCCGCCAGCTTCATGACAAAACCGTTGACGATGGTGAGCAGGGCATTGGTGCCAAGGCGGTTGAGATTGTCCCGCGCGTGGGCGCGGCGCGGCCAGATGGTTTCAAGCACCAGCAGCGTCACCAGAATACCGAGAAAAACGAACAGCCGGATTGATCCGGCATCATCAAGAATCGCCATCAATCATATCTCCGTTTGTGACTGCCTCCTGCCTGCCGCTATAGCGCAGGGCGTGATCAAATGCAGATCACATTTTCGTTTCAGGCTGCGACCTATTGCGCAACGACATTCTCGTCATGCGAGGCCCGCAGGTTAAAGGCTGCATCGATCAGAGCCCGGGTATAGGCGGTCTGCGGCGCGGTAAAGATCTGCCTTGCGGGGCCTTCCTCGACAGCGACGCCATTGCGCATGACAATGACATGATTGGACAGCGCCCGCACAACACGCAGATCATGAGAGATAAACAGATAGGACAGCTTGTGCTTTTCCTGCAATTTCAGCAGCAGTTCGACAATCTGTGCCTGAACAGAGACATCAAGGGCGCTGGTAGGCTCGTCCAGCATGACAAATTTGGGCTCCAGCACCATCGCCCTTGCGATGGCAATGCGCTGGCGCTGGCCGCCGGAAAATTCGTGCGGATAGCGGTCCAGCGCTGATGGATCAAGCCCGACCTCTTCAAGCTCGAACGCCACTCGCTCGCGGCGTTCGCTGGCACTGAGGCCGGGTTGCTGAATAAGAAGACCTTCCTCGATAATCTGGTGAATGGATAGGCGTGGTGACAAAGAGCCATAGGGATCCTGAAAAACGATCTGCATATCGCGACGCAAGGGGCGCATATCGCGGATCTGATATTCGTCAATACGCTTGCCGACAAAGGAAATCGGGCCTTCTGAAGAGATCAGCCGGAGCAGGGCCAGCCCCAGTGTGGTTTTCCCCGATCCGCTTTCGCCAACAATGCCGAGGGTCTGCTTTTCGCGCAATTTCAGCGAAATGCCGTTGACCGCCTTGATATGCCCGACAGTTTTGCGAAACAGTCCCTGTTTGATCGGAAACCAGACCCTGAGATGATCGGTCTCTATGACCACAGGGGCATCGGTATTTTCCTCCGGCGGTTCGCCGCGCGGTTCGGCATTGAGCAGATGTTTTGTATATTCATGCTGCGGATTGTCGAAAATCTCTTTTGTGTCGCCCTGTTCGACAATCTCGCCATTTTTCATCACATTGGTGCGGTCGGCCATTTTGCGCACAATACCAAGGTCGTGGGTGATGAGCAGCAGCGCCATGCCCAGTTCTTTTTGCAGGTCCTTGAGCAGTTCGAGAATTTGTGCCTGAATGGTGACGTCAAGGGCTGTTGTGGGTTCGTCGGCGATCAGAAGATCCGGTTCATTGGCAAGGGCCATTGCGATCATCACGCGCTGGCGCTGGCCGCCGGACAATTGGTGCGGATAGCTGGAAAGGCGCTTTTCCGGCTCCTTGATGCCCACCTTGTTCAAAAGATCAAGCACGATCTTGCGCGCCTTTTCGCCCGACAGACCACGATGCAGCTCCAGCACCTCGCCGACCTGACGTTCAATCGTGTGCAGCGGGTTGAGCGAACTCATGGGTTCCTGAAAGATCATCGAAATGGCATTGCCGCGATATTGCCGCAGCTTTTTGCCGCGCACTTTCAACAGATCTTCCTTGCCCTTGAAAAAGATTTTGCCCGAGGGGTGAGAAGCGGCGGGGTAGGGTAAAAGGCGCATGATGGAGAGGGCAGAGACCGTTTTGCCCGAGCCACTTTCCCCGACCAGTGCCACGGTTTCCCCCGGTTTGATGTCAAAGCTGACATGGCGCACCGCGTGGGTGGTCTTTTGCCCGGCGTGGAAATCGACACCGAGATCGCGCACCTCGACCAGCCGGTCTGACAGCGGGGCACCTTTGCGGCTTTTGGGTCTTGCTGTGGTGCTGGCGCTCTTTTGCGCCTGCTTGCGTCCCTTCTTGCGGCTTTTGTTCTTTTTCATGCGGGTTCCGGCTCTCGTCCTTTTTTCGTCTTCCATGAGGCGGGTTTTGTTTCCAATCATGCTCACTCCAGGGTAAACCATGCCTGCTGTCAAGAACATATACGGAAAGAAAATCATGGTGCTGAAACTATATAACACGCTGACCCGCAGGAAAGAGGAATTTGTTCCCATAGATGCGAAAAATGTGCGCATGTATGTGTGCGGGCCGACCGTCTATGATTTCGCCCATATCGGCAATGCCCGGCCGGTGATTGTCTTTGATGTGCTGTTTCGCCTGCTGCGCCATCTTTATGGCGAGGAGCATGTGACCTATGTGCGCAACATCACCGATGTCGATGACAAGATCAACGCGCGCGCCGCACAGCAATATCCCGACCTGCCGCTGAACGAGGCCATTCACCGCCTGACAGAGGGCACAACGGCACAGTTCCACGAGGATATTTCCGCCCTTGGCGTATTGCCGCCGACCATCGAACCACGCGCTACCGACCATATAGACGGCATGATCGAAATGACCAGGGCACTGATCGACAGGGGCCATGCCTATGAGGCGCAGGGTCATGTTTTGTTTGATGTTACCAGCGACACATCCTATGGCTGCCTGTCAAACCGCACGTCTGATGAAATGCAGGCCGGGGCGCGGGTTGAGGTAGCCGATTACAAGCGCAACCCGATGGATTTCGTTCTGTGGAAACCCTCCACCGGCCAGGAACCGGGCTGGAATAGCCCGTGGGGCTATGGCCGTCCCGGCTGGCATCTGGAATGTTCGGTGATGAGCGGCAAATATCTCGGCGAACGCTTTGACATTCATGGTGGCGGGCTCGATCTCATCTTTCCCCACCACGAAAACGAAATCGCCCAGAGCACCTGCGCCCATGAAAATGAGGTCATGGCCAATGTCTGGATGCACAATGGCTATTTGCAGGTCGAGGGCGAGAAGATGAGCAAGAGTTTGGGCAATTTCATAACGATCAACGAACTCTTGCAGGAATGGCAGGGCGAGGAGCTGCGTTTCAACATGCTGCGCACACATTACCGTCAGCCCATTGACTGGACAAAAAAGGGCTTGCAGGAAACAAGGCGCAATCTGTTGCGGCTGCAAAAAAGCTTTGTGCTGCCCGATGAAGGGGCGCTGCCGGATGAGGCCTTTGTTGAAGCCTTGTGTGATGATTTGAATGTTCACAAGGCAGTCAGTCGTTTGTTTGAGCTGCAAAAAGAGATGGCCGGGGATGAAAAAAACAAAGAACTGCGGCAAAACTTTGCCGCTTCTCTTGCGCTCATTGGTTTTGAGCATCTGGACAAATATTCGCCTTTTGGTGCTGGCGAAGAGACAATGGACATCAAGCGCGAAAAGCTGGAGCAGGCCCGCAAATATGCCCTCTCGCCCATGCCGGGGCAGGACATCAAGCTGGCTTTGTCAAAGATCGAGCCGGAACAGCTCAACCGGATGATCGAAGCTCGCCTTGCCGCACGCGAGGCCAAAGACTGGGCCGAGGCGGACCGCATCCGCAACGAGCTGGCGGCAAGGGGCATCCTTCTCAAGGACAGCAAGGATCCCGAAACCGGTGAGGTGGTGACGGTTTGGGAAGTGAAGCGATAGCCGGTGGATCTGAAAATCGCAGATTGTTTTTGTCATGCGCTGTTTCACTGCCTATATTGGGAGGAGCGGGGCACAACTTGTTGAGGGGTTTGTTATGGGATTTCGTTTCTGGATCATTATTGCCGCTCTGCTGGGAGCTCTTGGTGTTATCATTGGTGCAATGGGCTCACATATGCTGGGCGACACGCTGAGCGGTGATCGTGCCGTATTTTTTGAAAAGGCCTGGCGTTATCACATGCTGCATGTGCTGGCGATTTTGTTTTGCGCCTGGCTGATATGGGTGTTTGATCACGGACTCGAATCGCATGGTTCATGGAGCGTGCGGCTTGCCGCGGTCTTTTTCTTTTTCGGCATTGTGCTCTTTTCCGGTGTTCTCTATCTGATGGCCATTTTCGGTGGCCAGCCGGTTGTTCCACTGGTTCCGGCCGGGGGAATCAGCTTTATTCTCGGCTGGATGATGATCATGGTCTCCGGCTTTCGTATTCCGCGATTTTGAACCGGTCTGTCATACCAGCTACCCTGGAATATGACGCATATGCCGGTGTCAAACCGTTGTCCTTTCAACAAGGTACCGGTCTGCAAGAGTCATAGCCAGTGCCGTCGCCCATTACAGCTCGCTGGGGAAGGCCTGGTTGCCAGGGAGGATTTCCATTGTCGAAGCGGTTTCAATGGCGACGGGCACAATTTCCGAAGCCTGTTCAACGACGCGAAAACTGACCTCAAGGCCGGGACGAATAAAGGTTTCCTGACTCATATGCTTTAAAAGATCGAGCAGAGGCTGCCAGTAATTCTCTATATTGGCAATGATGATCGGCTTGTTGTGGCGGTTGAGTTGTGACCAGGTAATCTGCTCTATCAGTTCATCAAGGGTACCGGCCCCGCCTGGCAGAGCGACAAAGGCATCCGATTTGGCAAACATGTGTTGTTTGCGCTCGTGCATGCTGTCGGTCACAATCAGCTCCTGTACGTCGCGCAGCATATGTTCCTTTTCGGATAAAAAATCGGGAATAATACCGGTGACATGGCCCCCGGCTGCAAGGGTCGCGCGGGCGACTTCCCCCATCAGTCCGAGGCTGCCACCCCCGTAAACGAGGCCAATACCGTCTTTGGCGAGGCTTTCTCCAAGCGTTCTGGCCGCCTGCGCAAAGGCAGGATTAATGCCCGAACCCGAGCCGCAATAGACACACATCCGTTTGATCTCGCCTGTCTGTATCCTGTGTGTTTCCATGCTCTTCTCCTTCATTCCCGGTTTTCCAATGTGCACTATCGGACATCTGTTTGGCAACTGTGTGAACATGGCAGGCTTAACTTGTGACCGGGAAAAAGCGGGTTAGCGGCCACAGGGATCTTCAGCGGTGTTCAATCGGCCAACAGGAGGTGTGCTGCCTTTACCCTGTTTCCGGGAGGGACTGGTTCTGAATTCGATTATCTGTATTGTTAATTATCAGGAAAACCGGGCTAACCGGGATTGAGAAATTATGATCCGATATCGGAGGTTTTGTAAAAACATTTGTTTTGCAAGGAAAAATAGCTTAAATCAACCGCGTATGAGGCCCGGTATTCAAGTGTGAGGCGACTGTTCGATATGAGTTCTACAGACGGAAGAAAGTTTACAGGTACAGTCCTGGCTGTTCTGGCATTGTTTGGCATTGGTGGCGCTGTCGTCGATAGCTACCGGAACCGGGATGATGTGGTTGTTCACGGAGAAATCGCCAATAGTCGGCCTGTTGAAGCATTTGAAACGCCCGCCGGAGCGGAAGGTTCGCGGAAACCTGATCCCGCGTCGCCCGAAAGCGGAGCGCCTTCCCGGGAGACTCCAAAAGCCCCGAATGATGCGAAAGTTGCGGTTGGTCCTGTCAAAAATACAGATAAGAAAACACAGGAACCGGCCGGGTCCGGTACCGACAGGGATGAAGCAGCTATCTCTCGCCCTGCTGCCAAAGTCGGGGGAACGTCTGTTGCAACATCAGAGACATCAGTGAAAGTTGCACAGGTGAAAAAGAGCGTCAAGGACGCACCGGAGAAAGCTGAAACGACCACTGTCAAACCGGTGGTTCGGAAACTCACATTTGGAAAATTGAATTATGATCCGCGCGAAGGCCAAACGGGGAAGGGCGATATTACCATTGAAGGCCGGGCCGGGAAGGGGGCAAGGCTGCGGTTTATGCTGGATGGCAACAATATAGGAGAGGCGGTTGCCGATCAAGGCGGTGCTTTTCGCCTGAAGGCACAACGCCACCTTGAACCGGGGGCGCACTGGCTTGTGGCCGAGCAGCTTGATGGCCACAACAAAACGGTTCTCAAGGCAGAATCACCCTTTGATGTCGCAGGCCATGCGGTCGAAAAAGTCGCACAGTCGACCGGTGACAAAAAAAGTACGACAGAAGTGAAGAATGCCGGAGAGCGTATCGGCATGACACAGGGGTCTGAATCCGGCATCGGGAAAAGCGGTTCGTCAACCCTTGCCGATGCATCAATTGACAGTCCCGGGGGGAACGGCACCGGGACCGGGCGCGGGGTGTCGATCAAAAAGGTTGATGGTGACAATTCAACACCGGATCAACCAAAGAAAAAACAGGAGGCCGCCTCAGGCGGGAACAGGCAGGAAAGCAACAGGCTGTGGGACAGGTTTGCCGATATTTTCAGGGTTGATCCTGGCCGAAAACAGCAACCGGCAACGGATAGCGGAAAGGCGGGAGACAAAAACAGGGCAGGGAGTGAAAAACCGCCTGCACGAGGCTTGGCAATTGAGTCGGTCGAATTTACCCCGGGGGCATCGGGAGGGAGCCTCGCTGTTTCCGGTCATGCCACCGCCGGGAGCCGTGTGCGTCTGTTCCTTGGACAGAAGAAGATTGGTGAGGTTGTTGCCGCGCGTGATGGTTCATGGTCGCTGAAAAAGACGACAGCGATGAAGCCCGGGGCGCATTTGTTCAGGGCCGATCTTGTCCTTTCCAGCGGGCGTGTCGCAGCCGAGGCACGCATGCAATATGACCTGACAGCCCGGACGGAGACCGCGAAAGCCGATACGGGTAAGGCGGAGACAAAGATCGCCGATGCCGGGACAGAACCTTCTCCGGCGCAGGAAAAAGGGAAGCAGGCGAAGCGCAGATCATCCCCCGTACGGTCGATTTCTGTCAGACGCAAGACAGGTTATCGGCAGGGTCACAGGGCCCTTGCAAGGTCGAAAAAACATCGGAGAGCAAGGCAGCGGATGCACCGCCGAAAAGTGGCGCGTCACAGAGTTGCGCGAAAATATCGTCGCCTTGCAAACATCAAACGTTACATACCCGGCAAGAAGAACAGGGGCAGATATTATGCAAAACGCAGAAAGCTTTATCCGCGCAGCCGCAAGACACCGACCCATGTGAGAGTCGTCAGGGGAACAACCCTGTGGGGATATTCCCGGCATTATTATGGTCGCGGCAAACTCTATCCGCATATTCGGCGGGCCAATCGCCATACAATTGGAAAGGCTGGCCGGATCTATGCGGGTCAACGCCTGTACGTGCCGAAGAAGAAAAAGAAATGGCGCAAATAATGCTGATGTTGCCTTTTTTGTACGGGAAATGATTGGCGAAGCAGGATTACCAAATCTTAGCTCTTTGCCTATATAATCCGGTCAGGTCGGTTTGTTGTTACGGGGTTATATGTAAATGCGTCTGGTTTATGAGTTGATCCTGCGGGCGGGTGTTACAACGATGCTCAGCCTTGTTTTTCTGGTTGTTTGACCGGACATATATTCAAAATACTGAAAAAAGTGATCAATAATCACGGGCTGCTTTCCGGTCCGGCGGTGTGTGTTGACACGACCTGTGGATTTTTCCTCCCTTGAAGCGCGCCCGGCAGATCCCGCTTTCTCAATAAAAAGACCGAAATATCAAAAGGGTTGGGTGTAATTGGACTGCGGCGTGGTGTTTTGAAAGATATTTACCACATTAAAGTGCGACAATATGACACATAAAATTTGCCAAACCCCGAATATTTGCGCTATGCTCCTTGAGTGCGATGATGAAAAACAGAATTCGCCGGAATTTATTTCAGTATTGAAATGCAAAAGGAGCCTTCCATGTTCAAATTCTATTCAAGGTGCAAAGACAGAGGGAAGTGTATCGTTATCAGTCTGGCGACAGTTGTTATTACACTTCTTGGCGCGTATGGCCTGTCACAACTTGAAAACGGCAATGATCGCGTCACGATGGTCGATGGCGTCTATTACGACAATAATCCCTGGACAGCCGTGAAATAATACGCAATGGCGCAGGCGATGGCTCATGCAGACGGGTGGAACGCGTTGAAATGGCAACGGTTTTGCGCAAACAGACGCATGGACAGGAAGGATGGCAATTTCTGTTCGTGCGTCTCCGGTCGGTAATTACGGGCTTTTTGCCAGCGCCAGGATGGAATCGAGAATTTCCGGATCGTCCCATTTCCGCCCGCCAATGGCGCGCAGGGCCACTTTGCCTTTCGGGTCAATAACGAATGTGGTGGGCAGCCCCACAACGGGCCACTGGCGCGAGACGCGGGAATCCGTGTCCATCAAAACCGGGAAATCCACATCCATATCGGTCAGGAATGACCACACCTGATCCTCGTTGCCGCCGACATGTATAGCCAGAAACACGACGTTTTTTTCTTTTAAAATCGTCCATGCACGCTGCATGGAAGGGATTTCCGCGCGACAGGGCGGGCACCATGTGGCCCAGAAATTGATCACCACAATATAGCCTTTGAAAGCCGAAAGATTGATGGCGCGACCATCCAGATCAGGCAGTTCGAAATTCCTGGCCATCGGTTTGCCTGGTACCGGGGACAACAGTTGTTGTGCCCTGCAAGGGGAAGGGAGCGACAGGCTGAGCGGTATCAGGCACAGCATGACGAGGCAAATCCGCACGAGCGACATCGCCTTTTTGTGATCAGTCGGGGTTGACCGGCGATGTTTCATTTTGCGCACTCCAGATTTTTGAAAAGGTGTTTGTGGGGCTTTCCAACCCGCTGCCAGGATATTTCAAGATCAAATTTTGTTCCGGCGGGCAAGGCAAAGCTGATCATGCCCCAGTTATAGTCGCCAGGTTGCCAGGTTTGTTTTGTGGGCATCAGCGCCCAGTAGAAGGCTGTTTTCGCTCTGTCGGGTATTTTCTTTTTTTGCCAGAAATCTTCCCATGCTTCGCGGGGGCGTGGCGCTGTTATTTTATCACCGGCCAACACATGCCAGTTTTTCAGATCAATGGAAACGGCTGGCGCATTCGCTTTCGTGGCGCTGTTGCCAATGCTTGAACGAAAGATGCAGCCCTGTCCGGCAATGAGATCGGCATTTGCCTTGTCAAAGCCGCGCGCCAGGAAAAAGGCGCGCACCAGATCGGAGGGTACAGCCTGCAATTCAAGTGTTAGCCCGTTTTCCTGCCATTTCAGCAGCGGTGTTTTCAGTTTGAGAGATTGTGCCTGTGCGGTCGTCAGACCGGGCAGGGCCAACAGGGCTGGCAAAAAAAGAAGGCAAAGACGAAAGCCAGGTCGCATGTAAAAGTTCCTGTGTATGAGTCTGCTTCCTGGAAACATACACCATTTAACGGGCATTTGGCTATTCGCTCCGTGCGGCCTGATAAACAGGGAGCCGGAAGGGTGCTCTGACTCCCTGTTTTGCTCTGGTTCAGGTTCCAACCTATATCTCGAAAATATCGAGTTTTTTCTCGATGATATCGCTCTTCAGTGTGACATAGTCGGGCATGCCGTTTTTGTAAGGCGGATAATCCTCGCCCTGAATGAGTGGCAGCAGATATTCGCGACCGGCATCCGAAATACCAAAACCGTCTTCGGAAATATATTCGCGTGGCATCATTTTTTCCACATTGGCAATGTCCTTGAGGTCACCCGATCCCACTTCCCATGTATAGGGGTTGTTGCCGGTGCGGATGATGGCGGGCATCACCGAGTTTTTGCCCTCAAGGGCCATTTCCACGGCGGCCTTGCCCATTGCATAGGCCTGGTCAACATCGGTTTTCGAGGCGATGTGACGGGCGGCGCGTTGCATATAGTCGGCAACGGCCCAGTGATATTTGTAGCCCAGCGCATCCTTGACCATATTGGCAACAACGGGGGCGGCGCCGCCAAGTTGCGCGTGACCAAAGCTGTCCCGCGTTCCCTGTTCGGCAAGGAAGCGACCATCTGGCCATTTTGCCCCTTCGGAAACCACAACCGAACAATAGTCGTATTTCTCCACCTTTTCCCTGACCTTGGCAAAGAATTTATCCTGATCAAGGTCGATTTCCGGAAACAGGATGACAACGGGAATGTCATTGTTCTCATCGGCGGCAAGTCCCCCGGCGGCGGCGATCCATCCGGCATGGCGCCCCATCACTTCAATGACAAAAAGCTTTGTGGAGGTTTTGGCCATAGAGCGCACATCGTAGGAAGCCTCGCGCGTTGAAACGGCAATATATTTGGCCACCGAGCCAAAACCCGGGCAGTTGTCCGTTACCGGCAGGTCGTTGTCCACTGTCTTTGGCACATGGATCGCCTGAACGGGAAAGCCCATCTTTTCCGACAGCTGCGAAACCTTGTAGCAGGTATCGGCACTGTCGCCACCGCCATTGTAAAAGAAATAACCGATATCATGCGCCCTGAAGACCTCAATGAGGCGTTCGTATTCGCGCTTGTTCTCTTCCAGTGATTTCAGTTTGAAACGGCACGAGCCAAAGGCTCCCGAAGGGGTGTGGCGAAGGGCGGCGATAGCCTCGTCGCTCTCCAGTGATGTATCGATAAGCTCCTCGGTGAGCGCCCCGATTATACCGTTGCGACCGGCATAGACCGTTCCGATTTTATCCTTGTGCTGGCGAGCGGTTTCGATCACGCCGCAGGCGGAAGCATTGATAACGGCTGTAACACCACCCGACTGGGCATAAAAAGCATTTTTAGGCATGGTTTCTCCCTGGAATATATAGAGGTTCGGTTTTTCGGTTATTTCACGGACATTGAGTGCCGGCAGATAAGCACTTGTGAAAGAATTGGCGCACTGGTAGCACCTTTGACACGGTTGTGCAAAGTGTTCCGGTTGTCGTTGCAAATTGACACTTTTCGACATGACACCTTGTCCTGTTGCCGTCTTGCGGTGGCTGGCCAGTTGTGATCGGCGGTTTTGGTGCGATATGTCGCAGCATGAAAAGACTGTGCATGACGGGGCTGATTTGGCGCGGGCTTCGACAAAATATTGAAATATGCGAACTGTTGCATCTTGCGCACCGGGCCTGAAATGTTCTAAGAGCAGGTAACGTACGCACCAGAGGGGTTAAAATCACGCATGTCAAAAAAGTATCCTGTCATTTCTGTAACCGGGTCTTCAGGCGCCGGAACGTCAACTGTCAAAAAGGCTTTTGAACACATTCTCTATCGGGAAAAGGTCAAGGCCGAGATTGTCGAGGGCGACAGCTATCATCGCTATGACCGTGTCGCCATGAAGGAAAAAATGCAACAGGAAGAGGCGTCCGGCAATCCCCATTTCAGTCACTTCGGCGCCGATGCGAATCTGTTCGACAGGATTGGTGAACTGTTTGAAACCTACGGTCGTACCGGCACCGGCCAGAAACGCTATTATGTTCACAATGACGAGGAAGCAGCCGACCTCAACAAGCGTCTTGGCTGCAATGTCAAATCCGGCGAGTTTACCCCCTGGCAGGATCTCGAAAGCGGCACCGACATTCTCTTTTATGAAGGGCTGCACGGTCTTGTGGAGGAAGCTGCGCCTCACGTTGACCTCGGGATTGGCGTGGTGCCGATTGTCAATCTGGAATGGATCCAGAAGATTTTTCGTGACAATGATGCGCGTGGCTATTCGGAGGATGTCATCGTTGATACCATTCTGCGCCGCATGCATGACTATGTTCATCACATCACACCGCAGTTCGGGCGTACTGATATCAATTTTCAGCGTGTTCCCACAGTGGATACATCCAATCCGTTTATTGCACGTGATATTCCGACACCCGACGAGAGCATGGTGGTTATTCGTTTTGCGGACCCGGCGAAGTTCAATGTGGACTTTCCCTATCTTCTGAGCATGTTGCATGGCAGTTTCATGTCGAGACGCAACACGATCGTCGTTCCGGGGGGCAAGATGGGACTGGCAATGGAAGTGATTCTCACACCCATCATTCATGATCTGCTGGAAAAGGCCAGAACGGCCTGAGGCGGAGCGATCCTGACACGGGGCCAGGCTTCCCGGGCAGGCAGGAACGAAGAACCGGTATTTTACACGTCTGATGGCTCATCGACCGGGAGAGACCAGAGCCTTCAGACGTATTTCAACAAACAGTCGGCTCCGGTTGCTGAATCCGGAGTCGTTGCAGTGAATTTTCAGGAGGAAATCCAGATGAGCGAGACCCGTTATCAGGCATCACACAAGGATATGGCCAATGCCATTCGCGCCCTTTCAATGGACGCTGTGCAAAAAGCCAAATCCGGTCATCCCGGCATGCCGATGGGTATGGCAGATGTGGCCACAGTGCTGTTTACCAAATTCATGAAATTCGATGCCGCTCATCCCGACTGGTTTGACCGCGACCGCTTTATCCTTTCGGCGGGGCATGGTTCCATGCTGCTCTATTCCATTCTTTATCTGACCGGCCATCCCGGTGTTGAAATGGATGATCTCAAAAATTTCCGTCAGGTCGGATCAAAAACGGCCGGTCATCCCGAATATGGCCACATCAACGGGGCTGAAATGACCACGGGTCCGCTGGGCCAGGGGCTGACAACGTCTGTGGGTTTCGCCATTGCCGAACAGATGGTGGCGGCGCGACACGGTTCGGATATTTGTGACCATTATACCTATGTGATCAATGGCGATGGTTGTCTGATGGAAGGTGTTTCCCACGAAGCCATCGACATGGCGGGCCACTTGAAGCTGAACAAGCTGATTGTGCTCTGGGACGACAACAATATCACCATTGACGGCGAAGTGGGCGTTGCCAGTTCCACCGATCAGATCAAACGCTTTGAAGCGGCCGGCTGGGATACCATCCGTATTGACGGCCATGATCCGGTTGCCATCGAGGCGGCGATTACACTGGCGCAAAAATCGGACAAGCCTTCGCTTATTGCCTGTAAAACGGAAATCGGTCATGGTTCGCCCAACCGAGCCAATACCGCAAAGGCTCATGGCGAGCCACTGGGGGAAGATGAGATCAAACTGACCCGCGAAGCGCTTGGCTGGTCACACGGGCCGTTTGAAATTCCCGATGATGTGCTTTCAAGCTGGCGTGAAGCCGGGAAGCGTGGCGCAAAGGCCCGTGAAGCCTGGGAAGGCCGCGCTGGCAAACTCTCTTCCGATGAGCGCGCCGCTCTTGGCAATCCGGTCAGTGAAGATGTCATGGGCAAGGTCAGATCGGCTGTTATTGATGTCAAGAAAGCCATCTCTTCGGAAGCGCCGACGCTGGCCACGCGCCAGTCCAACGCAAAGGTTCTGGAAGCACTGGTGCCGGTTGTTCCCGGCATTGTTGGCGGTTCGGCGGATCTCACCGGTTCCAATGGCTGCAAGACCTCGCAGTACAAGGCTGTGACGCCGGATGATTTCTCCGGAAATTACATGCATTACGGGGTGCGTGAATTCGGTATGGCCTGTTTCATGAACGGCATGTCGCTGCATGGTGGTGTGGTACCCTATTCGGGCACCTTCCTGGTGTTTGCCGATTATTCGCGTCCGGCCATTCGTCTTGGCGCCCTGATGGGTGTGCGTGTCATTCACGTTATGACCCATGACAGCATTGGCGTTGGCGAAGACGGTCCAACCCATCAGCCGGTGGAGACGGTTCCGTCGCTGCGGGCCATTCCCAATCTCAACGTGTTCCGTCCGGCCGATACGGTGGAAACTGCGGAGTGCTGGGAGATTGCCCTGTCAACACCAGAGACGCCCTCTGTTCTGTCCATGACCCGTCAGGGCCTTTCAACCGTGCGCACCGAGCATACCGACGAAAACCTCTCGGCCAAAGGCGCCTATGTGCTTGTGGAAGCAGATGGCGACCGCGACGTCACCCTTATGGCGACCGGTTCGGAAGTCGAGATTGCCGTGGCCGCAGCCGAAAAGCTGAAAAGCGAAGGCGTTAATGCGGCGGTTGTGTCTTTCCCCTGCATGGACATCTTTGCGCAGCAGGATCATGCCTATCGTCAGGACGTTCTGGGAACAGCGCCGCGTGTTGCCGTTGAGGCCGCGCTTCGTCAAAGCTGGGACCGCTGGCTGGGTGATCATGGTGGCTTTGTCGGCATGACCGGTTTCGGGGCTTCCGGTCCCGGTGCCGAACTTTACGAACATTTCGGCATCACGCCAGATCATGTCGCCAGGGAAGCCAAGGCCGCCATTGAGCGCCGTTCGGCATAGAGAAGAAATGACGTGCCCTGTTTTCCGATTTGGAAAACGGGGCGCGATATGTTTATAACTGGTCAATCTGAACACGGCTGTTCGCATATCCACATCACCTTGCCAGTGGGCTGCCGACTGGACAGCGGGCCATGAACAGTTTGTCATACAGACGGTCATCAAAGAGCGAGAAAACGAGATGAGTCAAATGAAAAGCATTGCCACGGCGGATGTGGCCGGAAAGCGCGTACTGGTTCGCGCAGACCTCAATGTTCCCGTGCGAGACGGTGAAATTACCGATGCGACCCGGATCGAGCGTTTTTTGCCAACCGTCAAGGATTTGCTGGAGCGTGGCGCCAAAGTGGTCATCATGTCCCATTTCGGTCGCCCCAAGGGCAAGAATGTTCCCGAAATGAGTCTGTTACCGGTGGCCACAAAACTGGCACATCTGCTCAAGGACCGGCATCTGCTCAATGCAAAAGTCCGGTTTGCGGAAAACTGCATCGGCCCGGCGGCGCAAAAAGCTGTTGGCGAACTTGAAAACGGGCAGGTGGCACTGCTTGAAAACCTGCGCTTTCATGAAGGCGAGGAAAACAACGACGAAGCTTTTGCAAAGGAGCTTGCACAGCTTGGCGATATTTATGTCAATGATGCCTTTTCCTGTTCCCATCGTGCTCATGCCTCGACCCATGCCATCGCCTGGGCGTTGCCCGCCTATGTAGGCCCGAGCATGAAGGCTGAACTGGATGCCCTGTCGGCAGCCCTTGATGATCCCAAACGCCCGACCTGCGCTGTTGTTGGCGGGGCCAAGGTGTCGACAAAAATTCCGGTCCTTACCAATCTGGCCAGAAAGATGGACATGCTGATCATTGGTGGCGGCATGGCCAACACCTTTTTGCACGCCCAGGGCGTCGCGGTTGGCAAGTCCCTGTGTGAACCCGATTTTGCTGACGAGGTGCACAAGATCAATGCCGCCGCGCAGGAGAGCGGTTGCAAAATCCTGTTGCCCGTTGATGTCGTGGTGGCCGACGAGTTCAGGGAAGGGGCGCACAATGTGAATTGCGACCTCGACCAGATTGACCAGAACGGCATGATCCTTGATGCCGGTTCCAAAACAGTCGAGATGTACAAGGAGCATCTGGGAACCTGCAAGACCGTTTTGTGGAACGGTCCGCTGGGCGCCTTTGAAATCGAACCATTTGGTGTGGGAACCTTCGAACTGGCCCGTGAAGCGGCAAAACTGTCGCGTGAAAACGGTCTGATTTCGGTTGCCGGTGGTGGCGATACCGTTTCAGCGCTCAATACAGCAGGTGTCAGCGAAGACTTTACCTATATATCGACGGCTGGCGGTGCCTTCCTCGAATGGCTGGAAGGACGGGAATTGCCGGGTGTTGTCGCCCTTGAAATCGGCAACTAGAGAGTTGAACAATTGCACTTGTTCAGCCTCAATTGAAGAAAGTTCTGTCTTGATGAAACAGACAGGATGATGGAAGATAGGGCGAGTATGCGGCTTCAGCATATATCGCCGTTCGCCGGGAGCGGTTTTTGGCGAAGCGTTTGGACAGACTTGAACGGGAGGTTTTTTGATATGGCGCGTATTTCTCTACGGCAGTTGCTGGATCATGCAGCCGAGAACGGCTACGGTATGCCGGCTTTTAACATCAACAATATGGAACAGATTTTTGCCATCATGGATGCGGCGCAGGCTGTCGAAAGCCCGGTGATCCTTCAGGCGTCTCGCGGAGCTCGTGCCTATGCCAACGACATTATGCTGGAGGCTATGGTTTCGGCGGCTGAAAAAATCTATCCCGATATTCCGATCTGTCTGCATCAGGACCACGGCAATGACGAGCGCACCTGTCTGTCGGCCATGCAGCACAGTTTTGCCTCTGTGATGATGGATGGCTCGCTGGAAGCTGATGCGAAGACACCTGCATCCTATGAATACAATGTCAATATCACCAAAGCAGTCACAGACATGGCGCACAAGATCGGTGTTTCGGTTGAAGGCGAACTGGGCTGTCTTGGATCGCTTGAAACCGGTATGGGGGAAGCGGAAGATGGTCACGGTTTTGAAGGCAAGCTCGACAAGTCACAATTGCTGACCGACCCCGATGAGGCCGTCGATTTTGTCTCAAAGACCCAGTGCGACGCGCTGGCCATCGCAATGGGCACCTCGCACGGTGCCTACAAGTTCACAAAACAGCCCACAGGGGATGTTCTTGACATGGGTGTTGTGGAAAAAATCCATGAAAAAATGCCCAATGTTCATCTGGTCATGCATGGTTCTTCCTCGGTGCCGCAGGAACTGCTGGAGATCATCAACAAATATGGTGGCGAAATGCCTGAAACCTATGGTGTGCCTGTTGAGGAAATTCTCAAGGGCATCAAACATGGTGTGCGCAAGGTTAATATCGATACCGATCTGCGTCTGGCGGCGACCGGTCAGGTGCGTAAATATCTGGAAGAAAACAAGGACGGCTTTGATCCGCGCGGCTTCCTGAAACCGGCCACCAATGCCATGAGAGAACTCTGCCAGGAGCGTTTCGAACAGTTTGGTTCGGCGGGACAGGCTTCGAAAATCAAGGTTATTCCCCTGTCCGAAATGGCCAACCGCTATGCCAGCGGCGAGCTGGATCAAAAGATTGTTCCGGCACGTGCTGCCGAATAGTCGGGGATATACCGGAATTGTTATCGCGTTTTCGGCCTGAAGAATGACCGGAGCCTCGTGAGCAGGGTGCTCTTTTTTGAGCATTCGTCGCCCGGCTCCGGTTTTTGTTGCAACTGATGTTGTAGCAGGGGATAAAAGCCTGAACGCCCGTATGTGCCTCCGCCTGCTATGGTGGAGAAAATGAAAGGACAAAAGCAATATGAGCAATGAAATACTGATCTCCCCGTCAATTTTGTCGGCTGATTTCGCAAAGCTGGGTGAAGAAGTGCGGGCCATTGACGAGCAGGGCTGCGACTGGATTCATGTGGACGTCATGGACGGCAATTATGTGCCCAATATCACGATCGGCCCTGATGTTGTAAAGGCGCTGCGTCCCCATACCAAAAAGGTCATGGATGTGCATCTGATGATTGAGAATGCCGACCAGTATATCCCGGCCTTTGCCGAGGCGGGTTCCGATAATATTATCGTGCATGAAGAAGCCTGTACCCATCTGGATCGCAGTTTGCAGCTCATTCGCTCGCTGGGCAAAAAGGCCGGAGTCTCACTCAATCCGCACACGCCTGAAGAAAATATCAAATATGTCATGGACCGCATTGATCTGGTGCTGGTGATGTCGGTGAACCCCGGTTTTGGCGGCCAGTCCTTTATTGAAAGCCAGCTTGACAAGATCAGGCGCATCCGCGAAATGATTGGTGATCGCCCCATTGATATTGAGGTGGATGGCGGTGTTTCTCCGGCGACGGCAGGAGCCGTTGCGGCAGCCGGTGCCAATGTGCTGGTGGCAGGTTCGGCCACTTTCAAGGGTGGTCCTTCACAGTACAAGGCCAATATGGATGCCATTCGCGCGGCTGCGGCCGAAGGTCTGGCCAAAGCTGCCTAGTTTTGTACTTGGCCGTAACCGCGTAAACAGGATCGGGGGAAAAGAATGGGTGAGATTGCGCAAAAGATCGCCGCAGAAGACTATAGCTGGCTTGAAGCTGTGGTTTTCGATCTGGACGGCACTCTTCTCGACAGTGCTCCCGATCTGACAGCGGCGCTAAATCTTGTTCTGGAGATGGAGGGGCTGGCGCCGCTTGGCGTCGATACTGTGCGCTACATGATCGGGGCAGGTGTGCCAAAACTGATTGAACGCGGGTTCCGTGAATATGGTGTCAGGCTGGATGCAACCGATATGGATGCGGATCTGCTTGAGGCCTTTCTCGCCTATTATGATGCTCATGCTGCCGATCTTTCCAAGCTCTATCCGGGCACTTACGATCTGATCGAGTTTCTGTGCAACAGATCGGTGCGGATCGGCCTTTGCACCAACAAACCGACCGAGGCAACGAGGGAAATTCTCAAAAGCTTTGATATTGAAGACTGTTTCGACAGTGTTGTCGGGGGAACATCGGGATTTCCGAAAAAGCCTGCCCCGGCCGGTCTTCACGCCTGCCTTGAAGAACTGGGGGTCAGGGCTTCGCAAACGCTCTATATTGGTGACAGCGCGACGGATGTGAAAACAGCGCGAAACGCTGGTGTTCCTGTTGTCGTCATGTCATACGGGTATGAGCGCACACCCGCCGGGCAGCTTGGTGCCGACTTTGTTTTTGACAGTTTTAAAGAGTTGCAAACAGCTCTGAACAACACAGTCAAGGTGCGGACCGATCCCAACTCGTGAATCCGGCCCCGGGGGCGGCGGTGAGACAGGCTTTCCATGCGGTTTCCTTGCGTGTTTTTAGCAATATTTTAACGGCGTGATGCGAATATCCCTTCGATACATTACCGTATTTTGAAGGAAATCCGCCCATGTCATCCGCCCGGCTTTGTTTGAGTGATCTTGAAGCTTTGTCCGTTGAACGCGATCCGGGCAAGCGTCGGGAGCTTTTACGCAAGGTAACGGATCTGTTTTTCATTACCGAGCAACAGCAAAGTGATGGTGATCGCAGCATTTTTGGCGGCGTTATGGAGCGGGTCGCCTTCGAGCTTGAAGTCGAGGCCCGGGCCGAACTGTCGCAACGATTGTCTTCGGCTCATTCCGCGCCTCACAATATCGTGCGTCGCCTCGCGGAAGATGATATCGAGGTTGCAAGGCCGGTGCTGGAACGCTCGAAGGTTCTGTCGGATGCAGATCTGGTTGATATCGCCTATTCGAAAGGCCAGGATCATCTGATGGCCATGACCCGGCGCGAGGAACTTTCAGCCGCTGTGACAGATGTAATCGTTCAGCGTGGCAATGATGATGTGCTGACCAGCGTGGCCGGAAACAGTGGTGCCAGTTTTTCCGCCAGAAGCTTTGATACGCTTGCCGTCAAGGCGACACATCTTTCCGGCTTGCGGGAAAAACTTGTCGCCCGTGATGATGTGCCCAATGAGGTCATTGAGGCGATCAAACGCAATGTTGCGGAAAAACTCAAAAAGGAATTTTCCAGCCAGCACTCGGATATCAGCTCGGAGGAAATCGACCATGTGGTTGAATTGCAGTCCGGGAATGTGGATTTTTCATCCCTGAAGAAAGATAGCCGGTTCGGGACTCCGAAAATTGATGTGGCCGATCTGCATAAAAAAGGCCTTCTTTCTCAGGATAAAATTCGTGAATTTGCTGAAAAATCAATGAAGGACGAACTTGTTCACTCGCTGGCGCTGAAAGCCGATATCACACCTTCAATGGCCTATCATACCCTGTATGAAGCCGAGGTTCCGGCGCTGGCCGTATTGTGTCGGGCCTTTCATTTCAAGCGCGATACTTTTTTCTCGCTGTTGCAAGAGCGTGTCCATACATCCAATCTGGCCGCCGAACATATTGTCAGCGCCATGAAGCGGTATGACAGTCTCAATGATGAAACCGCCCAGAGGATTTTCCGTTTCCTGAAAGTGCGGCTTTCCGTAGCCAGGGATCAGTGATTTTTCGAAGCCTTTTTTGCGGCGTCGAGGTCGATGCCCGGATTAGCCTTGCAGCGTTTAATGGCAAGCGATGTCTTGACGCTGTCAACATTGGGAATGGCCGTCAAACCATTGATGATAAAGTCCTGAAAACTGTCCAGATCGGTAGTCGTGCATTTGAGAATGAAATCTATTTCACCGGAAAGCATATAGCATTCAATGACTTGCGGCATATCCCTGATCTGCTCTGTAAAGGCTTGCAGGTCGCTTTCAGCCTGACTGACGAGGCCGACCATTGCAAAGGCTGTAACGCCGAGGCCAAGCAATTTCCGGTCGAGGGCTGCATGGAACCCTTCGATAAAACCGTTTTCTTCAAGAGCCCGGACCCGGCGCAGGCAGGGTGGCGCGGATATGCCAACCCTTTTGGCAAGTTCGACATTGGTTATGCGTCCGTTTTTTTGCAGTTCCGCCAGGATCTGCCAGTCAATATCATCGAGTTGAAATTTGTGTTTCACAGACGCAACCCCCACAAAATGCAAGTAATATATTTATAGCGCTGACGTGTTTTACGCAAGAATATTAGGACGCAAAGGAAATTGACCGCTCGAATTATCCCTTATTCGGTCTGTTTTTGTGCAAAACATTTTGGTAAAGGTGGTCCATCAGGGATACCCGCAAGAGCAGTAGACCCGAAAAAACAGGGGGTTATGGATGAGCAAGGCAGATAAAACGCATTTGCAGGAATCTCCGGGCCTGTTTCGCCGCTGTCTGATCCTGTCGGATGGAAAAACGGGGGATCTCGTGCAATGTCGGGGTGTTGCCGGTGCGCTTGGTGTCGTGGCGGAAGAGCGCATTGTTGCGCCCACAGGGCTATATGCCCTGTTTATGCCTTTTGGGCCTATTCCCTGGAAAGACAGAGCGGGTCAGGAAAACAGTCCCATCGCCCCCCCCATGCCCGATCTGGTCATTGCCGCGGGCTGGCGCACACTGGCCTATTTGAGAGCCATCAAGAAACGACAACAAGGCAGCGTCTTTACCGTTTTTCTGAAAAATCCGCGCTGCAAGGCGTCCTATGTGGATCTGATCTGGGCGCCCTGTCATGACGGCCTGTCGGGAAAGCGGATCATATCCTCACTCGCCGGACCGCATCGGTTTTCGCCGCGATATCTGGCTGAACAATATGCGGAAAAACCGGACGATCTTCGCCGACCTGGCACGCCACTGGCAGGTGTTCTGCTGGGGGGAGAGAGCCGGGACTATCATTTTACCCGGGAGGATTGTCTGCGTCTTGCCCGATCATTGCGGGGTCTCGCGGATGCCGGTGCCGGGCTGGCCATAACGCCCTCGCGACGATCATCAGGGATGTTGAAAGATATTATACGCACGCAGCTTGAGGGGATTGACTATTACTGGTGGGATGAAAAAAGCGAGAATCCCTATGGCTATCTGCTCGCCCATAGTGATTTCTTCGTGGTGACCGCTGACAGTGCCAATATGGTCGGGGAAACCTGTGTGAGCGGCAAACCGGTCTATGTCTTTCGTCCGTCCGGTGGTTCGAAAAAGTTCGATCGCATGCTGGAGGGATTCGAGCGCCACGGCGCTACAAGACCTCTGCCTGAAAAGGTCGATGTGATCGAAAGATGGAGCTATCAACCGCTTTATGCAGCCGCAGATATTGCGCGTGAAATCGGGAAACGGGCCGCCCGACAGTTCGAAAAGGGCTGCTAATGTCTGCTAGCGGATTACCCACCCGCCTTGCTGATGAACAGGGCTGTCATCATGTCCATTGTGGCGATATGGTTCTTGGCCCACCCGGGGTGAACGTTCTCAAGATAATTTTTGAGGGGCAGGGGATCCTGATTCTGTCGCCAGGCATCAAACAGGGGCTGCATCTCGCCGCGCACCCGGTCATGTTCGGACTTGTGGACAAAAAAGGCCGGAAAACCGAAGGTCTGCATGAGCTGTTCTTCTCGCGAAAAATGTTGTGCCACATGGGCCTCGAATTGATCAATGAGGCCGGACAAAGCAGCGGCATCAGTTTCTTTTGCTTCAAAGGAACGGATATGTTCAAACAGATTGTTGACAATTTCCACTTCGTTCAGGTGTGTGTCATTCATCTCGTCGAGGGCAACGACAGGTATGTCGGATTTGTCGATCAGCATAAGGGCTTGTATCTCCGTCAGCAGGCCGAATATTACCGGGAAGCTTATAAGGTGCATGAAAGAAAAATGCATTGATCATCCGCAATATTTTGATCGGGGACAATATGAAAAGCGAAAATCACATCCGGCAGATGGTTATCGAAACAGCGTGCGCCATGAGCAATAGCGGCCTTTCTCCAGGGCGTTCCGGCAATGTTTCGCAGCGCCATGAGGACGGTTTTCTGATCACGCCCTCCGGTATGGCCTATAGCGAATTGCAACCTGCGGATATTGTTTTTGTCGATGAACAGGGACGGGCGGATGAAAACGGCCGTGAACCGTCAAGCGAATGGCGTTTCCATCATGATATATATCGGCAATATGAGGCGGCGGGGGGGATTGTTCATTGTCATTCCCGCTTTGCAACCGTGCTCGCCTGCTGTAATCGCGAGATACCGTCCTTTCACTATATGGTTGCGGTCGCAGGAGGGAAAAAAATCCCCGTTGCGCCCTATGCCCTGTTCGGGACGCAGTCGTTGAGTGACCATGTGGTTGCAGCTCTTGAGGGCTACAGGGCCTGCCTGATGCAGCATCACGGTCTGGTGACTTATGGCGACAGGGCCTCGGCCGCCCTCGAACTGGCCCATGAAGTCGAACAACTGGCCGCGCAATATGTTTCGGTTTTGCAACTGGGTTCGCCCGCCCTGTTGTCCGATCGGCAAATGGAGGAGGTGATCGAGCGCTTCAAAACCTATGGCAAATCGGCACAGAAGGGCGGACAGGGATGAGAATCGTTGGCGGTACATTCAGGGGCATGCGCCTCAATGCCCCCAGGGGTGCGGCCACCCGACCAACATCGGACCGGGTGCGCGAAAGCCTGTTCAACATCCTGAGCCATTCGATCGAAGGGTTTGAGCTGGACGGGGTGCGCGTGCTGGATCTGTTTGCCGGTACAGGGGCGCTGGGGCTGGAGGCCCTGTCCCGCGGGGCCTCATATGCCCTTTTTGTTGACCGGGATGCAGACGCCAGGGGGGCGCAGCGGGAGAATATCGAGAGAATGGGGCTGACAGGCAGGACGCGGCTTTTTCGCCGTGATGCGCTGAAAATGGGACGCGCAGGAAATATGGGGCGCTTTGGACTGGTATTTCTCGATCCCCCTTACGGGCAGCAACTGGCGCAAAAGGCCCTGCCGGGACTTCAGGCCGGGGACTGGCTGCAAGACAAGGCCCTTTGTGTTGTTGAAGAGAGCGAGGAAGCGGAATTCCTCGCCCCTACAGGTTTTGAAACTCTGGATGAACGGCGCTACGGCCAGACGGTTTTGTATATTTTGCAGGCCCCGTAAGGAAGCGGGCCTTGTTTACCGCTCTTCGTTATAGGGGCTGATGCTGCCGGGTTCACTCATGGGCTGGCGTGAAAAGGCATGATCTACATATTCGATGCGCAGCGTTTCCGGGCAATCGCCATTACGACATTCATACCAGCCGCCGTTGGGAGTGCGCACCTGCCAGAAGGTACGCAAACCCTGTTTGACATGCCTTGTGGGTGCCGAAACGATCTTGTCGCTATATTTGCTTTTTGCGGTCGTTCGCCCGGTTTCAAGAACTTCAATCGGGTTCATATACCAGCTGTAAAGCATGGTCAGGGCGAAAGAAATCAGCGCAATGGCAAACAGCCGTACAAATATTTTCATGTTGTTCAATCCTTCCTTGCCCTGATGAAAATACGCCGAAAAGAGGCGAAGGGAAACCGTTTTGTCGTTCTTTGATTGATCATGGTTGATGGTTTATCGACGCTCGAACAGTTTTTCGATGTCGCTCAAATGAAGTTCGACCCAGGAAGGGCGTCCGTGATTGCACTGGCCGCTGCCGGGTGTTCGCTCCATTTCGCGCAGAAGGGCATTCATTTCCTCGGGTTTCAGGCGACGTCCCGAACGCACCGATCCGTGACAGGCCATTGTTGAGCAGACGGCTTCCAGACGATCTTTCAGTTCAAAGGCCTGGTCGCTTTCCAGAAGATTGTCGGCAAGGTCCTTCACCAGCCCCTGAACATCGCACTGCCCCAGCAGGGCCGGGGTTTCGCGCACCACAATGGCACCGTCGCCAAACAGTTCGAGGCAGAGGCCAAGACGGGCAAAATCATCGGCCCGGTCGGCCAGCAGG
>JALXEI010000060.1 GCA_027069645.1 Hyphomicrobiales bacterium | reverse complement strand
CGGTTGCAAGGAAGTCAGGGCCCCGGTCTATTCACATTTTACCTATGATGTTCTGCCCGGTGAAACCGTTACCGTGAGTCGCCCGGACATTCTGATTATCGAGGGGCTGAATGTTCTGCAACCGGCGCGCCAGCCGGACCGATCGAAGACCGGCCGAACACCGGCAAAGGGAAAAAACACGACCGGCGAAAAACACAATGCCTTTCCCGGCATCCCCGGACATCTTCCCTATGTCTCCGATTTTTTTGATTTTTCGATCTATCTTGATGCCAACGAAAAGCAGATTGAAAACTGGTATATCGAGCGCTTCATGATGCTTTATGAAACCGCCTTTCGCGATCCGGAAAACTATTTTCATCGCTATTCCAGACTGGATAAAAAGGCTGCAAGGCAAAAAGCCCGGGAAATCTGGCGCACAATCAACCTCGTTAACCTTAACGAGAATATTTCCGCAACCCGCCAGCGCGCCGATCTCATCCTGCGCAAGGGGGCCGATCACGCTGTCGAACAGGTGTGGCTGCGCAAATAGCCTTCTCAAAGGAAGCCGGTTTCGAAAGGCATACAGGCAAATTGCCCGCTTTCAACTATTCGCAGCCAATCGCCAAGTTTTGCCTTTTTTCCGCTGTTCATCACTCCTATACTGCAAGGAAGCGGCAGGAGGCATTGCATGAGAACCCTACTCAAGATAATCGGATTACTGGTCGTTATTCTGGTCGTTCTGTCCGCCGGGGCCATCCTCGCGCTGCCCTGGTTTTTTTCTTCCGATCTGGTTCAGAGCAAGGTGGCCGAATTTGTTGAACAGAAAACCGGTCGCAAGCTGGTCATTGCCGGCGACAGTTCCCTGAGCCTTTATCCCGACATTGCTGTTGCCCTTGAAAATGTAACACTGTCCAATCCGCCCGGCATGAAAGGCGGACCACTCGTCAAAATGGCTACGCTGAGAACCCGCCTGAAACTGCTGCCGCTTTTTCGCGGCCGGGCGGAAATTGGCGCGCTGACCATGATCGGCCCGCGCTTCAACCTGCTGGTAACGAAGAACGGGCGACGCAACTGGGATTTTGGTTCCTCACGCGGGAACTCCGGATCGGGGGGGGAAACAGGAAACGGCCCGGTTCGCAGCTTCCGGCTTGGTCAGGTGAGCATAAAAAACGGTTTCATTCATTATCGCAATGAAACCGAACAGATTGATGAAAAAATCGAGGCCATCAATGTTGCCTTTGGACAGAAATCCGGCCGCCCCGACCTGCGGGCCAGGGGCAATCTGCGCTGGAAAAACGAGGTCTTCAATATTGCAACAAGAATAAATTCCCTCGAAGGTCTGCTCGCGGGCAAGCCCTCCAGGATTCACCTTGAGATCAAATCGCATTTAACCAACTGTCAATATGACGGCATAATTGATGCGGGTGAAAATCCGGGTGTGGATGGTGAACTGGTGTCCGACACGCCCTCCCTGCGCAATCTCGCCGCCTTTCTGGGCCACGATTTGCCGGCCGGACGCGGGTTTGGCAAGCTCAGAATCAGAAGCCATATCACCGCCAATGCCAGGCTTGTCAGTTTCAAAACCGGCCAGTTCCTGCTCGATAATATGAGACTTGCCGCGAACGGTTCCATCCGTCTTGACAAACCACGCCCCGACATCAATCTCGAACTTGAAGCCGACCGCCTTGACCTGACGCCCTATCTTGCCGACACCGGTAGCAAGGGAGAGATAGTCGGCGGCGGACCGGGCGCCGCAGCAGAAAGCCCGTTTGACCTTTCGGGCCTGAAAAAACTGGACGGGAATTTCGTCATCAGGGCGGGCGAAATCCTGTATAAAAAGGGCCGTCTTGGTGCCGCACAGATCAATATCACAATCAAAAAGGGGCGCGCCAATGTCGGTATTGACAAGCTGAAGCTCTATCGCGGTACCGCCACGGGCAAGTTTGTGCTTGATGGCAATGGCTCGCGCAGCTTTGTTGGCGGCAACTTTTCCCTTAAAAATGTTCTGACCGGTGCAATATTGCGCGACTTTGCCGGTTTCGACAAGCTGGCCGGAAAAGGAAATCTCAATGGCGATTTCACGGCGCGTGGCAACAGCATTGAGGCACTCAAAAAATCACTCAAGGGCACGGCAAGCCTTAAACTGCTCAAAGGCCGGATCGAAGGGTTCAATCTCGCCAGATATGTCAGTGATCTGACGGGCAATAATATTCCGGGAAGCGAACCGGGTATTCCCGACAAACCCATGACCGCCTATGACAACATGTCGGCTGTTTTCAGGATCAACAAGGGGATTGCCCGCAACAAAGACTTCCTTTTAACCGGCAAATTCTTCAGGATTCGCGCATCGGGGCAAATTGATCTCGTCAAAAAGAGCCTGCGTCTTCGCGTTGCACCAAACCTGTTCAGCGGCAACTGGCATTTTGCCCCGCCGCTGAAGGTCAGGGGAAGCTGGTCGAAACCGCGTGTCTCTCTGGATGCCCTCGCCTTTCTCGGCGGTACGGATCGTATCGTGCGATCGATCACCGGGCTGGTGCAGGGAAAATCCATTGATGCCGCCAGCCTGCTGAAAAATCGCGGCCTTAAAAATGATCAGGAAATCGAGGCCTATCTGTCCGGCAAAAAAATCGATACCAGCGCCGACCAGCCCGCCAGTGACAATCAGCCGGAAACCGGTAATGACGGCGCTGGTACCGGCAACAGTGCTCTTGATCAGCTGCTCGGCAAAGGAAAAAACCGCTCAACGCCCCTCACCGACAATCTGATCAAAAAACTGTTCCCGTGATACGCCAGGCAAAACACAAAAAGCCCGATTCGTGTCCTTCTTCACCGCTGGCCGTTTGCTTCCCGATCAGTTTTCAAGGCTGCATCGGGCCATTTTGCGCCCCGCAGCCAGTATCTCCTTCACCCTTTCTTTCGTCCGGGCCGCCCGGGCCAGTACAATAGTCCCCATGAGCATTGAAAAAAGCCCCGACGCTTTTTGCCGGGCCTCCCTGCTGTTTCCACCGATCAATTCCGAAAACCGGCAGACAATCCGGTCGATACCCCGGTCGATCGCGGCCTGTTCAGCTTTCGAACCGCGCGCCGCCTCGGTGCCAAGAGCAACAACAGGACAGCCCTGACCCGACGCAGCAACATGCTGAACAGACAGATAGCGATCAATAATCCTCTCAAGCACCTGTTTGCCGTTACCCTCTTTGCTGCCTTTCTGCAATCGTTCCAGACTGTCTTTTACAGCAAGGTCTATCGCCGCGGCCGCCAGTTCATCCTTGGATTTAAAATGCCGGTAAAAACCGCCGTGGGTCATTCCGGCAGCACTCATGATGTCAGCAACACCGGTCGCTTCAATGCCGTTTTCCCGAAACAGCCTCGCCGCCTCTTCCAGAATTCTGGCCCGACTTCTTGCCTTCTCCTCTTTCGAAACCCGCACCCGTACAACTCCCTTCTTTTTACCCGTCACTATTTCGCATCTTGACATTATAGATTATATATATCATCTTTTATTTGGATGATAAACGTCATCATTAATATATCAACAAACCGGGTCATACCGGTCCTCTCTCCGGAAAATATCCGGAATCAATCGAACGCCGGAAACAGGAAAATCGCCTATGAAATTCTCACTTGTCCCCCTGCTGTTCGCCCTTCAGATCCTGGCGATCCTCATCGCAACCCGATCGGCAGTCAAAAAAAACCGACTTGGCAATTCCGGCTGGATCATATTCATGGTGCTGTTACTTGTTGCCTGGAGTGCTGTAACTGTCGGAGTGGCGCTTTCCGGTATCTATGTCTCGAAACCTTTCCTTGCAGCCTATCCGACCCTGTGGCTGCCCTTTATTCCTGTCGTCCTCGTGCTCACCGTTCTGATGCTGTCATCAGGGGCCCGCGAGGCTGTTCGGAATCTTATTGATGCAACCCCCGATCGCTGGCTGATCCGCATTCATGCCTTGCGTATTCTTGCCCTTGGAACACTGATCAAGGCGTGGACGGGCACATTTGTCATGTCCTTTGCGCTCCTTGTGGGGATTCCCGATCTGCTCTTTGGTCTTTCAGCCCTGCTCATATCAAAACGCGTCGCCGACGGGCGGATCGGCAAGACCGGTCTTGCTGTCTGGCATTCTCTTGGCGTTCTGGCCATTATTCCCGGGGCCCCGATCGTCGCACAAATGGGCCTGCCCGGTATATTTCACACCTTCACCGAAACCCCTTCCATGATCACTCTTTACGCTTTCCCGATGGTCATTGCTCCTTCTCTGGTTGTGCCGATTTTCGTCATGATGAACATGCTGGTGGCCATCCGTCTTGTTGAGCGATTGCTGTCGAAAAATACCTCTTCTACAAAGGAACCGGACAATGCCCCCGCAACCGAAATTCAGGCCTGACCACACACAGTTTCCCTGGCCTTCGAAATGGTTGAAGCTTAAAAACGGTGCCACAATCCACTATATCGATGAGGGAACCGGACCTGTTCTGTTGTTGCTGCATGGTAATCCGACATGGTCATTTCTCTATCGCCATATCATTGCCGGGCTGAAAGACCATTTTCGATGCATTGCCCCCGACTATCCGGGGTTTGGCCTTTCCCATGCGCCCGAAGGTTACGATTTCAGCGCTGCCAGTCAGGTTCATGTTATGTCCTCTTTTGTCGAGGCTCTCGATTTGAGGGACATGACCATAATGATGCAGGACTGGTCCGGTCCAATCGGCTTATCCATCGCGCTGGCCAGTCCTGATCGGGTACGGGGCTTTGTCATTGGCAATACATGGGCCTGGCCTCTGGAGCGTAGGGGTCAGAAGATGTTTTCGAGGCTGATGGGTGGGCCGCCAGGGCGTGTGCTGGCCTGGTGTTGTAATGGCATTGTGCGTTTTTTCATGTGGAAAGGGATCGCCACGCGTCTTGATAAAAACGCATTGAAAATGTATCTCGCGCCCTTCAGCAAAAGCCGGGACAGAGCCCCGACACATATATTTCCCCGCCAGTTGCGCGCTGCCGCTCCTTTTCTGGCCGACATATACAGGCGATTGCCTGAACTCGCCGATAAACCTGTTCTTCTGGTCTGGGGAGAAAAGGACTTTGCGTTTCAGGCCCCGGAACGCCGCCGGTTCGAGGCACTCTTTCCCGATCACAAAACGATTACGCTCCCGAATGCCGGACATTTTATACAGGAGGATGCACCAAACGAAATCATATCTGCCATCAAACAGTGGTACAAAAACGTGAAAGGATCAGCATCGCCATAGAATCGGCACCAGCCAGGATGCGGCTGTTTATGCGCCCTCTGCCGGTTTGAATTCACTGGCGGTGAGCAGGGCGGTGAAGGGAACACCGGCGGCATGGAAGGTCTGACTGGCGCCTTCCTCGCGATCGACAATGGTCAGGACGCAGGCCACTTTCGCCCCTTCCCTGCGCACCGCTTCCACGGCCTGTAATGAAGAGCCGCCGGTTGTTGTCACATCCTCGACAATGACAACCGTTTTGCCCTCAAGACTTTCGTCATCGGTCAGCCCTTCAATGAGCTTTTGCGTGCCGTGACCCTTGGCCTGCTTGCGGATGAAAAAGGCCTTGACCGGCCTGTCACGCTCAAAGCTCAGCGCCGTGACGCCTGAAGCAATCGGCACCGCACCCATTTCCAGCCCGCCGACATAATCAACTCCCATGCCGTCAATCGCACCGAGAATGAGTTCGGCGATGAGCCAGGCCCCTTCCGGGTCCATCATGGTCGGTTTCATGTTGAAATAGAAATTGGACGACCGCCCCGAGGCCAGTTTCATTTCCTTGCCGGTGGAAAAAGAGCGCTGCCTTATGATGGCGATCAACCGGTCTTTTACGTTCTGTGTCATGGCCGCATTTTCCCTTTGAAACTCATCCAGCCCAACCTACAGCGCCTTGGTGATTTCTTCGGTCATTTTTTTGGCATCGCCCAGAATCATCATGGTATTGTCGCGATAAAACAGCGGGTTGTCGATCCCGGCATAGCCACTGGCCAGCGAGCGTTTGTTGAACATGACGGTGCCCGCTTTCCACACCTGCAGGACCGGCATGCCGTAAATGGGCGAACCGGGATCTTCTTCCGCCGCCGGGTTGGTGACATCATTGGCGCCGATCACATAGGCGACATCGGCTTGGGCAAATTCGCTGTTGATATCCTCAAGCTCGAATACCTCGTCATAGGGTACATTGGCTTCGGCAAGCAACACATTCATATGCCCCGGCATGCGTCCGGCGACCGGATGAATGGCATATTTCACCGACACACCTTCTTCTTTCAGCGTGTCGGCCATTTCGCGCAGGGCGTGCTGGGCCTGCGCCACAGCCATGCCATAGCCCGGCACAATGATCACTGACCCGGCATTTTTCATGATGAAGGCCGCATCTTCCGCTGAACCCTGCTTGACCGGTTTTGCGGGCTGGTCACCGCCAGCCCCGGCTGCTGCATCCTCGCCACCAAAGCCGCCGAGAATAACCGAGATGAAAGAGCGGTTCATGCCCTTGCACATGATATAGGAGAGAATGGCCCCCGATGCCCCGACCAGCGCCCCTGTGATGATTAGCGCCGTATTGCCGAGCGTGAAACCAATACCTGCCGCCGCCCAGCCGGAATAGGAATTGAGCATCGAGACCACCACCGGCATGTCCGCCCCGCCAATCGGTACAATGATCAGCACGCCAAGGGCAAAGGAAGCAAAGACAATCAGCCAGAACCAGCCATGCGCACTTGTGCCCATGAAAGAAAAAATGGCATATGCAATAAACAGGGCCAGACCGATATTGATCAAATGGCGGGCGGGCAACAGGATGGGCGCGCCGGACATGCGGCCATCCAGTTTCAGAAAGGCAATGATTGACCCGGTAAAGGTAATCGCGCCAATGGCCGCGCCAAGTGACATTTCAAACAGGCTGCCCGTGGCGATATGACCATGTGTGCCGATGCCAAAGGCTTCGGGTGCATTGAGCGCCGCCGCTGCCACAAACACTGCCGCCAGACCCACCAGAGAGTGAAAGGCGGCCACCAGTTGCGGCATGGCCGTCATGGGGATTTTGCTGGCGATATAGGCGCCGATCACCCCGCCAATGGCCAGTCCCAGCGCGATCAGCACATAGCCGCCATGCACAATGCTGAGGGTTGTGCCAATGGCAATCGCCATGCCGATCATGCCAAACAGATTGCCCTGGCGCGAACTTTCGGGCGAGGACAGGCCGCGCAGCGCCATGATGAACAGCACGCCGGAAACGAGATAGAGAAGGGCTACAAGGTTCGCAGACATGTTCTAGCGGTCCTTCTTTTTATACATGGCCAGCATGCGCCGGGTGACGAGAAAACCGCCGAATATATTGATCGAAGCCATCACCAGAGCCCCAAAGCCGAAAAATCCGGCGCTGCCCGAACCCGCCAGACCGCTGACGCCCACCGCCAGCAGGGCCCCGACGACAATCACCGAGGAAATGGCGTTGGTCACCGCCATCAAAGGTGTGTGCAGGGCAGGCGTAACGCTCCAGACCACATAATAGCCGACAAAGACCGCCATGACGAAAATGGAGAGCAGAAAAATGAACGGGCTGATTTCGCTCGCTGCGCCACCGGAAGCGAAGGCCGGGCCTGTCATGGCGAGAAGCATCCCCGAAAGAATTGCCAATGGTCTCATTTACTTTCCCTCCCCGACAAGCCGTTCATGCACAATCTTGCCATCACGACATATGAGCGTACCGATCACCAGTTCGTCTTCCTGGTCTATGACCAGTTCCTTCTTTTCCTCGTCCAGAAAGGGAGTCAGAAAGGCCAGCAGATTGCGCGCATAGAGGGAGGACGCATTGGCGGACAGCTCGCCAGCCAGATTTTTGCG
>JALXEI010000059.1 GCA_027069645.1 Hyphomicrobiales bacterium | reverse complement strand
ATTACACTCTCCCAAACCATCATCAAAACAGCCAAATAAATTGTCACGCCTGTGTTGCTGCTCCGCCCGGGAGACAGAAGTGATCACCGGTTTTTCCACAGGCCGGGGATATTAACCAGTTCCGGCAACTTTTCCGATATTCCCGGCAGCATCATGCTACAAGCTTGCCTGTCTTGTGGTGATCCGAACCAGCAGCCAGCGCTTTTACGGCTCGCCTGCAAGACGTGATGAACCATCGCGGGCGGCAAACATGTTCACTCACCCTGCCCCGTTTGTTACATCGCATTTTCAGCAATATCGGGCCTTTGCCTGCTCAGGAAACGGCCCTGTTCGAAGGGGGTACCTTGCAACAGATGAAACTCGTCACAATCGAGCGCGTTGAAAAGAAACACAAACACGCCTTGCAATATATACTTGATGCCTTCGATGAAGCGAACGCAAACGGCGTGCCTTCGGATTCTGTAGCAACGGCGGCCCTGTTTACGGCCATCTCCGCACTTGTTGACAGTCACGGCGAAGACGCTGTTTGCGCGCTCACCGAACGTCTCGCCAGACGCATCGAAAAAGGTGAATTTTCGGTCGGCCACAGTACCCACTAGCCCCCTTGCATATATCCCTCGCTTTTTTTGCAGTTAAGGCGAATTTAACCGCAACTGTTGCATAATTCGCCTGTCTGCCAACAAACGATAAAAAAGCTCCCGGGAACTGGTATGCACGATAACAACAATAATCCGTTTGAACAGTCGCTGGCCGTTGGCGAAAAGGCATTTTCATCGCTGATAGAAGATACTGTCCCCGTCTGGCCGGAAATGTACGAGGTTCTTTACGCCTATGAATCCGGCCAGAATGTCGAGATAAGATCCGCCATCGAAGAGCTGAAACGAACGCAAAAACAGCTTGACCTCAATGACCTGCATAAAATTCATGATGAATTTTTTTGCAATTCCAGACTCCTTGATGTTTCCGAAGACATCGGCAACAGGATAAACGCCGAAATCCGCAAGATTGTCTCGGCCATGAAGTCTGCCGGGGAACGCTCTGATGAAGCCGATCTGGCGCTTGGCAAGATCGAAACAAAATTTTCCACCATCAAGACCCCCGAACAGCTGCATGGTATTGTCGAGATCCTCAGCGATATCACCCGGACAATGGCCGACAACAACCGGAACCTCAATGCAAAGCTCCAAAAATCGACACAGCAGATAGAGGATTTGCACAAGGACCTCGAACAGGCACGCAGCGAAAGCAACACAGATCCCCTGACGGGGCTCGCCAATCGCAAAAAATTTGACAGCGCGCTGCGCAAGTCATTTGAAGCCTTTCATGAATGCAACCAGGATTTATGCCTGCTGATTGTTGATATTGATCACTTCAAGAAATTCAATGACACCTGGGGGCATCAGACCGGGGACCAGATTTTGCGACTGGTCGCCCAAGCCCTGCGCGCCAATCTCAAGGGACGTGATCTCGCGGCACGCTATGGCGGCGAGGAATTCGCCATTATTCTCCCGGACACGACACTGGAAAATGCGTTTATTGTTGCCGACCAGATTCGGGAAGACATTGCCACAAAGGAACTGATCAAACGCTCCTCCGGCGAAAACCTGGGACGCCTTACCGTATCAATCGGTATCGCTACCGCCATCCCTCGCGACATGCCGGCCAGCCTCATCGCCAAAGCCGACAAGGCCCTTTATGAAGCCAAGGAAACAGGACGGAACCGCTGTGTGGTCGCACCTGCGGATGAAGACCTGGAAGCGATTGCCGACATAGCTGTGTAACACCGGCCAAAAAAACTGACCGTTGTATTTTTTGGCCAGTTTCGTATACCACTTCGCTCCCCGGACAAGCGCAGCGCAGAGCCGGGGAGCGCAACAACCCACAGCCAGGGATACAGAACTCAGACCAGCTACAGGAAGTTGGCAAGGGACAGTTTTGACAACATCGAGGTCACCTGATAGCTGGCCTGTAACTGCGTTTGCATGGTCAGCAGTTTTGCCGCAACTTCATTCACATCCGTTGTCTCGATGTCAGCGAGGAACCCTGTCACCAGATTGTCCTGCACCTCGTGGCGCTTGCCGGCCTCACCGAGTGATCCCTGGGCAACAGCCAGTTCACCAATGACCCGGTCAATGGATTTGCTCTTTTCCGAATTGCCAAGACCGGCGCTGACGCGCTCCGTCATGGCGGCATACCGGTCCGTGACATCGGGATCGGCGGGATCAAATACAGCCGCTGTCATGATCGCCAGCTGTTTCAGCGTATTCGCAAATCCGTCCTCGTCTGCGCGCGCG
>JALXEI010000058.1 GCA_027069645.1 Hyphomicrobiales bacterium | reverse complement strand
CAGTTTTGTGGATAATCATGTTTTGTACCTGTCGCTATGTTCTGTTGGTGCAAAATTGTTGCGTCGGAATTTTCCGAATTTTATGTTTTCAACCTGGCTTCCGAAAGCGGCAAAATTGGGGGAACAGTGCGACAACAATAAGAGAAAAACTATTTTTCCCTCAGGAAATCGATCATTAACCTTGATGTCAGCCCGGGCAGTTCCTCCTGGGGCAGGTGGACGCAGGCGGGCAGGATATGCATTCTCGCATTGGGCAGATTGTTGAACAGTCGTTTGCCATACTGAACAGGCACAATACCGTCGCGACGGCACCAGATGAGCAGCGTTTTCAGCTTCAGGTCACGGTATTTTTTTGTGAACTGTTCGATATTTTCCGGCATGAGCTGGGCGGCGGTGCGCAGCAGGGCATATTTACCGCCAGGCGTCTGCAACTGTTTGGCATATTCGCGCGGCGCCTCCGGCGGGATCCTGCTTTTGTCATGATAGGCAAAACCAAGGGCGATTTTCATTTGTGTTTCCGGCGGGATCAGGGCAATGCCAAGGTCCGAAATAATGGGTGTGCGCATCAGCGCAATGCCCCAGGGGATTTTTTGCTTGTAGGAAATACTGTCGATCAGAACGAGCTTCTTGATACGCGGGTGACGGCGCTTGCGATCCTTGAGCGCAAGGGCAAGTGCAACGCCGCCCCCGAAGGAATGTCCCACCAGAGTCAGATTTTTCAACCTGTGTTCGCGGATAAATTTGTCCACCAGTTCCGCCTGGTCAAACAGGGAATATTTGCCATCCTTCGGTTTGTCCGATTGACCAAAGCCTTTAAGGTCAAGTGCGATAACGCGGTTGCTGGTGGCCAGTTTCGGGATGACATAGCGCCAGGCATAGGAACTGGCGCCAAGGCCATGCAGCAACAGGACCGGCTCCCCGTGCCCGGTTTCGCGATAGTGAAGCCGGACCGGTCGGGTGTCGGCTGTTGCCTGGTCCGGCATCACCGGAAAGGAGGCGCATGATGATAACAGCAGCGTCAGACACACGGACGACAGTACAGATATCAAAACATACAACAGGCGCATCTCGACCACTTCCCGCTAATGATCCGGCAAATAATAATGCCATCAAACATGAAAAAACGAACCGGATTATGTCACAGTTCGCTTTTTTACAGAAGGGTTTTCAGGAGGCGAAATAGTCATTTAGCAGTTTGATGGCCATGAGTGATGACATGAGAATGACAAGCGGGCGAACGAGGCGCGCGCCATGACGCAGGGTCATGTGTGCGCCGAGCGTGCCACCGATCAGTTGCCCCGCCGCCATGACAAGGCCCGTCGACCAGACCACATGACCACCGGCAACAAAGAAGGTCAGCGACGTGATATTGCTGGTAAAGTTGAGCAATTTGGTGTTGGCCGTGGCACGGACCAGATTGAAACCGAGCAGAAGGATAAAGGCCAGTGTGAAAAAGGAACCGGTGCCGGGTCCGAAAAAGCCGTCATAAAATCCCAGTCCGAAGGCGAAAACCAGAGAAAAACCCCATATTCCAATGCGGTTATGTCGATCATGTGCGCCCGGGTCGGGTTGCACGGCATAAAAAAGAACAATGGCAAAAAGGGCAAAGGGCATGAACAGGCGTAAAAAGTCTGTCGACAAACTCTGAACGGCGAGGGTCCCGACTGCCGCCCCTGCAAAGGTCAGAAATATGGCGGGGGCCATGAAGGTCACATCAATCTGTCCGTGGCGAATGAAATTGAGCGTTGATGCGAATGTTCCAAAGCTGCCTTGCAGCTTGTTGGTGGCCAGCGCCTGAAGCGGGGACAGACCGGCATAAAGCAGCGCCGGAAGTGCAATCAGGCCGCCGCCGCCCGCAACGGCATCAACGAAACCGGCGAGCAGCGCCACGCTGAACAGCAGGACCAGCATGCCAGGGCTGATTGGCGCGACACCGGCGAATTCGATCATGTCCCGCTCCTGTTGCGTTTGTATGGGAGGGCAGCCGATTTTATCGCCTATCTGACAAAGACGTGATTGTTGGCGTCACTCATATCTTCCCGATATTCGTAGCCGTCTTCATCAAAGGCCAGCAGGTCCAGAGGGTCTTCAATACGGTTTTTGATCATATAGCGGGCCATTGCCCCGCGGGCGCGCTTGGCGAACAGGCCGATGATTTTGTACTGTCCACTTTTATTTTCCTTGAAGATCATGTTGAAAACCGGGGCTTTCAGAGCTTTTTTGTCGACGGCCCTGAAATACTCATTTGAGGCCAGATTGATAACAACCTTGTGCCTGTGGCCTTCAAGCTGCTGGTCAAGGGCCCTGGCGATGCGGTCCCCCCAGAAGGCATAAAGCGTTTCGCCGCGTTTGGTTTTGAGCTTGCGGCCCATTTCAAGGCGGTAGGGCTGGATTTCGTCAAGCGGTTTCAAAAGCCCGTACAGGCCCGACAGAATACGCAAATGGTTTTGGGCAAAATCAATGTCCTCCGGATCAAGGCTTTCGGCATCCAGCCCCGTATAGGTATCCCCGGCAAAGGCCATCACTGCCTGTTTGGTCTGCGTGATGTCCGGGTTTTCCGCAAAATCCTGAAAGCGCTGCCAGTTGAGATCGGCCAGATTGTCGCTGATTTTCATCATGGCCCGAAGATCGGCGCGGGAGAGTTTGCGGGCCACCGATATGAGCTGTTGCGTGTCTTTCAGAAAATCAGGCTCACTGGAGGCCAGCGTCGGGTCTCTGGTTTCAAATTTGAGCTTTTTGGCCGGGGAGATGATGGCAAGCATGTCAATGGCATTCCTCGTTGAATGATCTGACGCCACTCAATACCATCATTCTGGAGCAATTCCAAACAACATCTGAGACAGAAGCAGGAGCAGTGTGCCGATGCGGCCGGACAGAGGCATGTTTGTCAACCCTCGATCAAATCTTCTCGCATATTGCGCTCCAGCATTTCGCCCTGTTTGCGTTTGGCCAGCAAGGCGCGGGCTTTGGCGTATTTGTCATCATTCCAGAAGACCAAACAGCCATTGCAGCCCTTGCCGCAACAGCCTTCAAGGCCGATGCGGCGGGTTTTCGGGGTGCGTTTTTTCTGCACGTCGTCAAGTTCGGCGATCAGTGCCTCTTTTTTGTCCTGATAGCGCCTGTCGCTTTGTTTGCCCAGCTCCATTTTTCCGGCCTCGACATCGAGCCTGATCTGTTTCCATTGCTCATCGGTCAGGGCTTTTTCCTTGCGGATGATGGAAAGAGGCGGGAAATCGGCGGCGAGTTTTCTGTTGTCTTCCCGATCAAACAGCGCGAAGGGCAGGCGGATGACCGGCTTTTCGCCTGCATGTACGACCTCGCCGACGTGCCCGCTTTTGGCATCGATAAACTCATAGATGCGCAGTAGCATGATGTCGCGGCGGGTCGGCGAGATGAATTCCAGCACATCGCCCGCCACAAGTTTGTTTTTTACCTCAATAATAAAGGCATCTTCTTCCACCGCCCGGACAATCCCGGCATATTCGTGCGAGGCAAAATTCCAGTTCATTTCGTAAGCATGGCCATAATTGCTCAGACGCCCCTCATGAAAGGCCAGCGTATAGCCCCGGTTGGGAATGGTGTTAAGTTCGGCCATCCAGGGAGCCGGGTCAAAATTTTCCGGGTCTTTGTACCAGTCATCAATGGCCATGCGATAGGCTCTTGCTGTCAGCGCCGCATAATAGATGCTCTTGCCGCGTCCCTCGACCTTGAGGCTGTCAATGCCGATGGCGAGCAATTGATCAAGCCGTGGCATCAGGTTGAGGTCTTTGGAGTTGAGAATATAGGAACCGCGCTCATCCTCGATAATGGGCATCAACTCGCCGGGACGGCACTCCTCTTCAAGCAGAAACTCGAACAGCTCCAGATTTTCCTCGCTCAGGGGCAGTTCCTTCAGCGTGCCGTCCTTCAGTTTCATGTGCACCTTGTATTTCCAGCGGCAGCTATTGGCACAGGCTCCCTGATTGGCGCCGCGTTCCGACATGAAATTGGACAAAAGGCAGCGGCCCGAATAGGTCATGCACATGGAGCCGTGAACAAAGCTTTCCAGTCTGATATCAGGGCATTTGCGACGGATTTCGCGCAGCTCTTCAAACGAGACTTCTCGCGCCAGCACACAAAGTTCGGCTCCCAGATCCTGCCAGAATTTCACCGATTGCCAGGAGCAGATATTGGCCTGTGTGGAAATGTGCAGTTTCAGTTCCGGGGCCACCTGTTTGACAAAAGTAAAAACACCGGGATCGGCAATGATCAATCCGTCCGGTTTGACGCGGCGCACCGTTTCCACATAGTCGGGCAGCTTGTCGATATCCCTGTTGTGGGAAAACAGGTTGAGGGTCAGATAGACCTTTTTGCCGCGTTCATGGGCGTAGCGAATACCTTCAACCACATCTTCCAGTGTCATTTTCGACTTGACGCGCAGCGACAGATCGGGCGTGCCCATATAGACGGCGTCGGCCCCGTACAGAATGGCCGCCTTGAGCTTTTCGAGGGAACCAGCCGGCATTAGCAGTTCCGAGCGGTGTTTTTTGGGCATGGAATACAGTCCGCCTGACAGGAATGGTTGACAAGGCGGAACTATAGCAGCAAGGGAAAAATTTTGACACCCGTTACGGCTTTGCAAAGGTGCGCAATATCAGCCGGAAAACCAGTAACGGGTCATTTGATCGTGAATCGACGATATTTCCTGCTCCAGATTATTGGCGCAGATAATGCCATCAAGCCGGGTCTCGTGTGTTTCGTTCAAACAGGCTGTAAAGGGTGTGGCGGCGATGCGCGCATCCTCGTTGCAATTTGTGTCGCGGCGCCAGCTTGTGTTCCAGCATTGCGGTTCGGCACTGTTTTGCTTTTTAAGGCAGGAGGCCACACAATAGATGGGCAAACTGTGCAGTCTGTCATGACTGCGGACCCGACTGACCAGCTGCTGTCCTCCGAGGGGCCAGCAACGATTTGAAATCAGCAAAAGGTCAAGAGGGCGACCGGTCCGGGCGTTGATAGCGGTTTCCTTGCGATCAATAAACCTTGCGGCCTCTTTTTCGGAAGTGACGATGTGCAAATCATAATCGAACCAGGTGGTGCCAAGCCCGTTGTTAAAAAAATGACGGGCATCCTTTTCATCATTGTCAAGAAAGAGTATCTGCAAGGGTTTATCTTCGAGAAAATAGGGAGATGTTTTCATTTCACCTGCATCCTTTTAAAAATGGATAGTGTTTCAATAGTTCAAATACACCATAAGGTAGTAAAGAAAATAACAACAACAAATAGTTGTCGATTGCCGGGTAGGGTGATTTGACTTGCGTAGACGCGTCCTGTCATATAAAGAATTCTTTATATGATACAGAAGACCGTGTTGGGATCAGATAATAACTCGCCGGCGTTTGGCGCCAGGCAACTCCTGAAGGCTTTCAAGGCCGCGGGAGAGGAGACCCGGTTGCGCATTCTTGTGTTGCTCGAAAAGGGAGAACTCAATGTGGGGGATCTCGCTCACATTCTTGAACAGAGCCAGCCACGTATTTCCCGCCATTTGCGCCTGCTCGATGAAGCCGGACTGATTGAGCGTTTTCGGGAAGGCAGTTTTGTCTATTGCCGACTGGCACATAACAACGTGACGGGTGCGTTAATCGGCGGGATCATGCAACACATTGACTTAAATGATGAATTGTTAGCGAATGATTGCGAGCGGGCTGCCCGGTTGCAACGGCAAAAGATTAAATCATCACAACAATGGTTTCAGAACAATGCAGCCAGATGGGATGAAATCCGGTCGCTCTATATATGTGATGATGATGTGGAAAGAGCCATGCTTGCGTTGCTGAGCGGAGCGGACAGAAACCGTAAGTTTGATCTTCTCCTGGATTTTGGAACGGGTACAGGGCGTGCGCTGGAACTGCTGGCCCCGCGGGTCAAACAGGCCATTGGCATTGATAGCAGTCATTCCATGCTTGAATATGCCCGCTTGCGTCTTAATGGCAAGGGGCTGGAACATTGTCAGGTGCGCCAGGGGGACGTGACGGAACTGGGTTACGAAGATGGAACCGCCGATCTCGTTCTGTTGCATCAGGTCTTGCACTATCTTGTTGAGCCGCAAAGGGCTGTGCGGGAAGCCGGACGCCTGCTGCAAACCGGCGGACAGTTGCTGATCGTTGATTTCGCTCCCCATGATCTTGATTTTTTTCGCGAGGAATTTGCGCACGAGCGTCTGGGGTTTTCCGATGAGCAGATCAGAGGCTGGCTGACGCAGGCGGGGCTTGAGACAATACATACAGAGCGACTGGCAGCAACCAGGGGCATGAATCAACAGGAATTGGCGGTTTGTTTGTGGCTGGCGGAAAAAAACAGAACAATAAAGCTGATATAAAGTGACAGGAAAGGGCAGGGAAAAAATGACGACGGGACGCAGGAGCCGACAGCTTGCAAAAGGCGACATCAGGGTATCGTTCGAGTTTTTCCCGCCCAAAAGCGCAAAGATGGAAGAGCGCTTGTGGAAGGCCATCAACAGGCTGGCACCGCTCAGACCGCAATTTGTTTCCGTGACTTACGGGGCCGGGGGATCGACAAGAGAGCGTACGCATGGCACCGTGGCGCGTATTTTACAAGAGACCGATCTGCAACCGGCAGCCCACCTGACTTGCGTAGGCGCCACCCGGCAACAGGTGAACGAGGTTATTCACGATTACAAAAAGGTTGGCGTAAAGCATATTGTCGCGCTACGCGGCGACCCGGCAGAAGGGGTAGGCGAGCGCTATCAGCCGCACCCGGAAGGTTATCAAAGTTCCATCGAACTGATCGAGGGCATAAAGCGTATTGGCGATTTCGAGGTCATTGTCAGTGCCTATCCGGAAAAACATCCGGAAAGCCCGAGCCGGGCGGCTGATATTGACTGGCTGAAACGCAAGGTCGATGCCGGAGCCACACGGGCCATCACGCAGTTTTTCTTCGACAATGAACTGTATCTGCGCTATCTCGACGAGGTGCGGGCGGCAGGCATTGATATTCCGATAACGCCGGGCATTATCCCCATTGCCAATTTCCAGCAGGTGAAAAAATTTGCAGACATGACCGGGGCCAGCGTACCGGACTGGCTGGCGCAGCGGTTTGAAGGGCTGGAGCATGAAGATGTCGCCACCCGCCAGATGGTCGCCGCTGCGACCGGGGCCGAGCAGGTCATGGATCTGGTCGATGCGGGGATCGGTGAATTTCATTTCTACACCCTCAACAAGGCTCGTCTGGTCTATGCCATCTGCCTTTTGCTGGGGCTGCGCTCCACGATCGGGGCCGAACAGAAAGAAGGAGTGGGGGCATGATCCGCGAAGAACGCATAAAGGCGCTAAACCAGGCAGCAAGGGAACGCATCCTGTTTCTGGACGGTGCAATGGGGACGATGATTCAGCGCCACAAGCCCGATGAAGCGACCTATCGTGGTGAGCGCTTCAGGGACTGGAAGCAGGATGTGCGCGGCAACAACGATTTGCTGGTCCTGACGCAGCCTGACATGATCCGTGACATTCACAAGGAATATCTCGAAGCGGGTTCCGACATTGTCGAGACCAATACTTTTAACGCCACCAGCATTTCGCAGGCTGATTACGGCATGGAAGAACTGGTCTATGAGATGAATGTGGAAGCGGCGAAACTGTGCCGCTCTGCTGCCGATGAAATGACAGCCCGGACACCTGACAAGCCGCGCTTTGTTGCTGGCGGGCTGGGGCCGACCAATCGCACCGCTTCCATCAGCCCCGATGTCAACCGCCCGGAATATCGCAATGTCACGTTTGACGAACTGGTTACGGCCTATGGCGAACAGACCAGGGGGCTGATCGAGGGCGGTGTGGACA
>JALXEI010000057.1 GCA_027069645.1 Hyphomicrobiales bacterium | reverse complement strand
GGCAATGGCGGCGGATGCTTGGCGAAAACGCCTGTGCCAGAGAGGCCGGGGCCAATGTCGTGCGCGAGGCGCTGTCCATGATCGAGCAGATCAGGGAGCGCGCCGCATGACCGGCCCGGAAATGTTTTCACAATATTATCCCTTGATGATCGAGGCCGTTCCGTTTGTGCTGGCGCTGCTGGTCGCCGGTCTTGTGGCGGGGGTGATCAGCGGCCTGTTCGGGGTGGGTGGTGGCGCCGTGATCGTGCCGGTACTTTATCAGTTTTTTGTGGTGCTGAAAATTGATCCGGCCATTGTCATGCAACTGGCCGTGGGAACCTCTCTCGGGATCATTGTTCCGACTTCACTGCGTTCCTTCAGGGCGCATCTTGCTCACAATGCCGTGGATGTTTCCTATTTGCGCAAGGTGGCCCTCTGGGTGGTGCTTGGTGTGCTGGCCGGGTCGCTTGTTGCAACGGTCGTTTCCGGGCGTCAGTTGCGGGCATTGTTCGCGGTTGTGGCTTTTCTGATGGCGCTGAATCTGCTGTTCGGGCGGCGTGACTTTCAGCTTTGGGCGCATTTGCCACCGGCACCTGTATTGCAATTTGTCGCCGCCCTGATCGGCTTCTTTTCCGTGTTGATGGGCATCGGGGGCGGTGTCTTCAACAATATATTCATGACGCTGTCCGGCCGCTCCATACACAGGGCCGTTGCCACATCTTCGGGGGTTGGCGTGCTGATTTCCATTCCCGGCGTTATCGGTTTTGTCTGGGCCGGATATGGTCAGCCGACCTTGCCCGACTGGTCGCCTGGTTTTGTCAGTTTGCCTGGCGTTCTGCTGGTTATTCCGGCCAGTATTTTTGCCGCTCCGATCGGCGCAGGGCTGGCCCACAGACTGTCAAAAAAACTGCTGCAAAAGAGTTTCGCCGTCTTTTTGATGATTGTTTCAATCCGTTTTTTTGTCAGTTTACTGTAACGTGGCCAGGGATTTTTCCAGAGCAGCGGGGGTGACTTTTGGGGGCAAACCGGCTAGTCTGAAACTGCTTGTGACGATTTTCCTGATCCGCGAAAAAATAATCAAAGAGGAAGCCATGAAAATAATAAACAGACTGGCCTTTCCGGCTACACTGGTGATCCTGCTGTTGACAGGGCTGTTTGCAACCGTCGAGGCCGATGAACAGCAAAAGCTGGAGGAATTTCTTCGGGACAAGGTCTTGCCAGATGTCACGCATCCGGTGGAACAGCCGCTTGTCGCCCCTGTTCGTGATGAAAACGGGTTGTATAAACAAAAGTGGGAAAAGCAGTCTTTTCTTGATCTGCGTGAAGATCTTGAAGAGGCGACGAAAAACGGCAAACGGTTGATGATTGTTTTCGAACAAAAGGGCTGCATCTATTGCAAGAAATTTCATACGGAAATTCTGGCGAAGAAATATATCAATGACTATGTGCGCAAAAATTTTGTGATGCTGCAAATCAATCTGTGGGGCGATCGCGAGGTTACCGATTTCGATGGCAAGGTGCTGAACGAGAAAAAACTGGCGGCCCGCTGGGGGGTCATCAACACACCAACGGCTTTTTTCATGCCCGAAACGCTGAAGGGCAAGGAGGGGAAATATGGTCGTCAACTGGCGGTCTTTCCGGCCTTTTTTCCCGGCGCATTCGGACCATTGACCACATTTGATACCTTTACCTGGATAAAGATCAAGGGGTATGAAACAGGGATTAATTTCCAGCGTTTCCATATCCGCCGCCTGAAAGAACGCGGTATTGGCTGATCGGGCTCCCGGGTGCGGGCAGACAGGTGCGAGAGGTCATGTAACCTTGCTGAAACTGTGATATTGTGTGACGCGGCTGTTCTGGTATATAGTGAAAGCAAGCCGGTGTCGTTGCCGGATCTGCCAATATAGCAATAATGGCGTTTGATGAAAGCATTGAAACAGCCGGAAAACCGGCATCACAGATATTGTGATGGTTTGGGAACAGGCCCGTTTGTATTTCGGGAGAACATCCGGCCGGGAGGTCGGGACGGTTCCGGGCAGGATTTCAGAGGACAATATATACAAAATGCACAACATGACAGGAGATGTCGTGAACAGGGGGAGGCATCATGAATAATGCCTCTCGTTCGGAAATGGTGACGATGGATGGCAACTCTGCTTCTCTTGTGACCTTTATCACCGGGTGTCTTGATGATAGCAAGGGCGAGGAGATCGTCACCATAGATCTGGAAGGCAAAACGACCATTGCCGATACCATGATCATTGTTTCCGGTCGCTCGCGCCGCCATGTCGGGGCGATTGCCGACAAGCTTGTTAAGCAGCTCAAGGAAAAGGGACACAAGCGCCTGAAAATCGAGGGGCTGGACGTTGGCGAGTGGGTTCTGCTGGATGCCGGTGATGTCATTGTGCATATTTTCCAGCCGGAAATTCGCGATTTCTACAATCTGGAAAAGATGTGGTCGGCCGAGCGTCCCGATGTCAGTCCGGTCTGATGCGCTCGGTCTGCACGGACGGGAGGGGCGATTGTCATGAAGATTGTCGTCCTTGCCATTGGTCGCCTGAAAGGTCCGGAACAGGATTTGTGTGATCGTTATATCGGCCGCATTGCCGCAGCCGGACGTCGGTCCGGCATATCGGGCTGTTCCGCGATCATCCTGAACGAAGCGCGTGGCAATCATGCCGGTACGCGCAAAAAACAGGAAGCGGAAGCGCTGCTTGCAAAGATTGATGGCAAAAGCCTCGTTGTCGCCCTGGATGAAGGGGGCAAGGCTCTGACATCGCATGAGTTTGCGCAGCAGATGGCGCGGTTTGTCGAGCAGGGGGCGCCGGAGCTTGTTTTTGTTCTCGGGGGCCCTGATGGTCATGGCGATGCCCTGTTGCGGCGTGCCGATCGCAGGCTTTCCCTGTCGAATATGACCATGCCGCACGGACTGGCACGGGTGGTGTTGTGCGAACAGGTTTATCGGGCCCTGACCATTCTCGATGGTCATCCCTACCATCGCTGCTAGATGTCATGCGGGCAGGGTGGAATCACGGATTTCGCCATTTGCGGGCCTTTTTTTTGACCCCATTCGGGTGTTCATAAGCTCTATGGTGCAAGAGCCGCACGTCAGTTTTTTTGACCGCATCGACAAAAGACGAACCTCGCGAGGGCAGATCGTCGGGTACAGGGAATGTTACGTGAGCAGAGCGCAAACCGGATCATACAACCCGCTGGCAAACGTCCCGACGTTTGTCCTGGCGGCTGTTTTTCTGCTTTTACCGGTTGCCGGGTCTCACACGGTAAGGGCTGCCAGTGATCTTGAAATCCGGGCACAACAGGCCCAAAAACGCCTGCAACGCTACAAGCAGCAACTGAAGCGCACCCGTGCCCGTCAAAAAGGTGTCGAACACAACGTTTCCATTCTTGACGAGGAGCGCATTCGCCTCAACAAGCTGCTGATTGGTACGGCCCGGCGGATCCAGGATGGCGAGGCCATGTTGTCCCGTATCGAACTGAGGCTCGGGGAACTGGCGGCCCAGGAAGATCTGGTGCGGGGTTCGCTGGCCCGTCGGCATGGCAAAATAGCGCAATTGCTGGCCGCCATGCAGAGAATTGGTCGCCAGCCGCCGCCGGTGATCATGACCCGCAGGAATGACGCGCTCAAAATGGTGCGCAGCGCCATGCTGCTGCGTTCGCTTTATCCTCAGTTGAAAAATCAGGCTGACGAACTGGCGGGAAAGCTGACAACCCTTATCCGGGTGGCAACAAATATACGTTCGGAACGGGACCGGCTGAAAAAGCAAAGTGCCATGCTGGCCGCCAACCGGGTTAGCATCAAGCGGCTGATGGCCGAAAAGAAAGCGCGACTGGCAGCGCGTAAAAGTCAGTTGGCCAGCTTGCGCAATGTTGCAAAGCTTCACAGTCGCAGCGTCGCCTCCCTGTCGGAACTGCTGACAAAACTGAACAGGGAAATCTCCAGAAAAAGCCGTCTTGGACAATATGAGAAAAAGCTGGCCGCCGGAAAGGGGGGTAAAAAGGATAAAAAACTGGCCTTTGTTAACCCTGGTCGTATTGAACCGGCTGTGCCGTTTTCACGCACCCGCGGCGTGCTTCCCCTGCCGGTTTCGGGAAAAAGAGTGCGTTCCTATGGCGAGAATGACAAATTTGGATCACGATCGCGGGGTATTGTCATAGAGACAAGAGGCGAAGCACAGGTTACGGCCCCTTCCGATGGCTGGGTTGTGTATGCCGGACATTTCCGCAGTTACGGGAATCTCTTGATCATTAATGCCGGGGGAGGCTATCATATCCTTCTCGCCGGAATGGAGCGTATTGACGTCACTCTGGGGCAGTTTGTACTTGCCGGGGAACCGATTGCGGTTATGGGACCGGTAACCTATAATGGTGTAAAAACAAAAACGGCGAGCACACGTTCGCTAAAGGAAGTCGTACTTTCGAGGCTGGCAAGTATCGGTCGCAACAAGTCGGCTGGAAAAAAGGCGCCGACGCTCTATATTGAATTTCGCAAGAAAGGTCGGCCGATCAACCCGGACCCCTGGTGGAATGCGGGACATGGCGGCAAAGGAAAGGTATAACAATCATGCGCAAAACCGAGTTTGCTTTCTGGGCATTCATGGTGATGGCCATTCTGGCGGGTGGAACCGCGGTGCTCAATCTGATGCGAAGTCACTCGGCCATCGCGGCAAATACCGAGATTTATCGTCAGCTTGATCTGTTTGGCCAGGTGCTGGAACGGGTTCGTTCCGATTATGTTGAAAAGCCCGATGACAAAAAACTGATCGAGACCGCCATCAACGGGATGCTGAGTTCCCTTGATCCTCATTCCTCCTATCTGAACGCCAAACATTTTCAGGATATGCAGGTGCAGACCCGGGGTGAATTCGGCGGGCTCGGCATCGAGGTGACGATGGAAAACGGTGTTGTCAAGGTGGTGGCACCTATTGACGGCACACCGGCCGCGCGCGCAGGTATTCAGTCCGGCGACTTTATCACCAGGCTGGATGGTGAAGGGATTACCGGTCTGACGCTCAACCAGGCGGTTGACAAAATGCGCGGCCCTGTGAACACGCCGCTCACTTTGACCATTGTTCGCAAGGGCAGGGAAGAGCCGTTTGATATAAAAGTTGTGCGCGACAGGATTCGCATCAATCCGGTCAAATATCGTGTCGAGGGTGATATCGGCTATGTGCGTATCACCACTTTTAACGAGCAGACCACCGATATGCTGAAAAAGGCCATTCGCACGATGAAGAAGAAAATCGGCTCTGACAAGATAAAGGGCTATATCGTCGATCTGCGCAACAATCCCGGCGGGCTTCTGGATCAGGCCATTGATGTATCGGATGTTTTCCTTGAAAAGGGCGCCATTGTCCTGACCCGCGGTCGAAATATCGAGGAAACACAGCGTGCCAATGCGCGGGCGGGGGATCTGACGGATGGCAAAAAGGTTGTCGTGCTGATCAATGGCGGTTCGGCCTCGGCATCGGAAATCGTTGCCGGTGCTCTTCAGGACCACAAGCGGGCGACGATTGTTGGCACAAGATCATTTGGCAAGGGGTCGGTACAAACGATTGTGCCACTTGGCGCAAACGGGGCTATACGCCTGACGACAGCCCGTTATTATACGCCCTCGAACCGTTCCATTCAGGCCAAGGGCATCAAGCCGGATTATATCATCGAGCAGAATCTGCCCGAGGAACTGAAGAAAAGAAAGATAAAGCCGCGTGGCGAGGCTTCCTTGCGTGGTCATCTGAAAAACAACACCATTGACAAGGAAGAAAGCGGTTCCCAGTCCTATGTGCCCAAGGATCGCAAGAAGGATACACAACTGCATTTCGCCATTGACTTCCTGCATGGCATAAAGGTCGGGGTCAATCACAAGACCACCGGAGAAAAAACGGAAAAGAAGACCATTCCGAACTAGGATACGAACCAGGCATTGATTTCCGGTACGGATTCCCTGGTCCCGAGAGGATTTCGGGCAGGATAGACAACAGTTGTAGTTAAGCAGGCGTACGTGAAAATGTACGCCTGTTTGCGTTTATAAAGGAAGAATTTTCCAGGAGCGCGGGGACAATGAAAATTTTGGGGATTGTGACAGGTCTGACGCTGGTTCTGTTGACCGGGGTTTTTGCCTGGGCCCTTGCCAATGGTTCTGACAGCTCGGGGGAGCCCGTTGCCCTGTTGCAGATCAGCAAAAGCGAGAGACCGGAAGGGGCTGGCGCTGAGGGCGGACCGGTTGCCGGCCGGAGCGGGAGCGTTTCGCACGGTGCCGGAGAGGTCATTCTTGATGTGACCCCGCCCGGCCATGCCTCCGGTGCCAAAGCCAGGTCTGTCGGGGAGCCGGCGGCGGGGCTTTTTGAAAAAAGCCGGTTTGGCCTCTTGCCGCAAAGGGCCGCAGATGGTCGCAGTCCGGCGCGTGTTTATGCAAGGGCCGTCCGGCAGCTTCCGGGCATAAAGCCTCGCGTGGCGATTCTGTTTACCGGTCTCGGGCTTAATCAACGGTTGACGCAGATGGCTATCAGGAACCTTCCTCGCGAAGTCACACTGGCTTTTTCGGCCTATGGTCGCAATCTGCCTCGTCTCGCGGATCAGGCTCGCACGCAGGGACATGAGTTGATGCTACAGGTTCCCCTGGAGCCGATTGATTTTCCTGCCAGTGATCCAGGGCCCAAAACCTTGCGCGTCAATCAGGGGGTTGAAAAAAACCGGCCACTTCTGCACTGGACGCTGGGGCGATTTACCGGATATTTCGGTGTCGTCAATCAAAAAGGCGGACGCTATCTGGCAAGCGAACAGGTCACCTGGTTTTTTCGTGAACTGAAACAGCGGGGCCTGTTTTTCTTTCACGACAGGACGGCGGGTAGCGCCCGGCTCTCGCAGCTTGCTGATCAACTGGGAATGGGCTATTCGCAAGCGACGCTGGATATCGACAGAATTCCGGGAAAAAGCAGCATATCGAAATCCCTGCAACGGCTGGAAGTGGCGGCGCGACGCTCGGGCATCGCCATTGGCGTGGCGCATATGCATCCCGTTTCGATCAATATGATCCGCAAATGGGCTGAAAAGCTGCAAAGTCGCGGTCTGATTCTCGTTCCTGTTTCCGCGGCCTATCAAGGACGGCTGTTATCGCAAAAGGAGATGTGATCATGAACAGTACCGGGAGCCTTCCCTATCGTCCATGCGTGGGGATCATGCTGTTTAATCCGCATGGAAAAGTGTGGATGGGGCGGCGTGTGCCCAAATGGGATGGTGACGGTTCGCACAAAATGTGGCAAATGCCGCAAGGCGGTATTGATCCGGGGGAGACACCGCTTGAGGCAGCACGGCGCGAATTGCTGGAAGAAATAGGTACAAATGAGGCGCAGTTGCTCGCAGAACATCCGGACTGGCTGAACTATGATCTTCCCGAAGATGTGATCGGTGTTGCCCTTGGCGGGAAATACAGGGGGCAAACACAAAAATGGTTTGCCATGCGGTTTACCGGCGATGACCGGCAGATCAGTATTGACGGATCCAACGGCCACGAAGTCGAATTTGATCAGTGGCGCTGGGGGGAAACCGACGAACTGCTGGAAAAGGTGGTGCCTTTCAAGCGCCATGTTTACGCGCGCGTGATTGCGCAGTTCAAGGAATTTTCCGTGGTCTGACAGGGCGTATGTTTTTGGGCCACACTTTTGGCTGATTGTTTTTCGGGTTCTGAAATCAGCCTTTTTGTTGCCCCATTTGCGGGGCCAGCTCCTTCTCCCATGAATATCAGCGATCTGTTTTCGAGTGATTGTTCTGTGTCGCGAAGCGTGAAATACGTTTGGAAAAATCACGGAGAATGGTTTGTGAGCAGAAAAACGACCTTGCACGAATCAGAGCTGTAAA
>JALXEI010000056.1 GCA_027069645.1 Hyphomicrobiales bacterium | reverse complement strand
ATATAAAGGGCATTGCCAATGCCTTTGGTTACAGTGACGAGGAACTGGCCTCGATCCCGGCTGAAGCCAATATGGGGCTGTCCTGTGGTAATCCCGTTGCAATGGCCTCGATCCGGGAGGGGGAAACCGTTGTCGATCTTGGCGCCGGGGGCGGACTGGATGTTTTCCTGGCCTCGAAAAAGGTGGGGCCGAGCGGCAGGGCCATTGGCATTGACATGACCGGTGACATGGTTTCGCTGGCCCGTAAAAATGCGAGGGAAGGCGGCTATGAAAATGTCGAATTCTATCTTGCCGAAATCGAGCATATGCCGCTTCCCGACAATTCGGTTGATTGTGTGATCTCCAACTGTGTGCTCAATCTGTGCGCCGACAAGGATGTTGCTCTAAAGGAAGTGTTCCGTATTCTCAAACCGGGTGGCCGATTTGCCATTTCCGACATTGCCCTGCGAAAGGAACTGCCGGAAGCCATAAAGAAGGAAGTGGCCGCCTGGACGGGATGTATTGCCGGGGCGCTGACCGTCGATGAAAATCGTGCCGCCCTGGAGCGGGCCGGTTTTGGAGAAGTGGATATAAGGGATGCCCATTCCGATCTCAATGCCTATAAAGAGGGCGGGCATGCGGCCTGCTGCGGTCCCGAATCAGAGGCCGATATGAGCGGCGGGAGTACGGCAGGCGGTTGCTGTGGTGGCACCTCCGAACCGGAAAAGCAGGAAACGTCCTGTTGTGGCGGTGGCGGGGAAGGTGCTGAAAAAAGCGATGACCAGGCGGCGTCCGACTATCACGATACCATGAGCGACCTTCTCGACAGTTTTGATGTCAATGAATATGCCGGCAGCTTCAAAATCTTTGCGGTAAAACCACTCTCGTAGACGGAGACTGTTTCTACACACCCTGTCCTTGCAGGCCGAACCCTGTGCCGTTGCCGGTTCCATGCCCGAAATACACTGTTCGGGGGCTATGGTTCCCGGCCTTTCATCGGGATACTGCATGAGTCACTGTCGATATCGTTGCGTGGAATGGTCCGGCCTGCCTCCCTGGTCGTCAGCGCACGGGCGGCAGAACGAGGGTTTTGCTGCGGCATTCACGGCTTTCGTTGCGGCCGCAAGGACGCAGTTTGAGATCCTTGCCGACACAGATGCGAATTTCCTTCAATCGTTTGCGTCGTCCGCAATGCACGCTGATCATGCTGGCATCCATGCCCTCGTTGGCCTTGATGAATTCGGCTTCAAGCTGCTTCGGAGTGGTGGTGATATAGCTGTTGGGCCTTTGATAACGGGGCGGAATTTTGATGTTTTTGAAAAGCTGGCGCGACAGGGCGAAATAATCCCTGTTGGCGAGACCCGAACAGGTGCCGTGTTTTTTCCATTCATGAATAACCAGCCGTTTCGAGGGCATGATGTCGGTCATGGCGTCGATGACGTTCTGATTGACATAGTAATTGCCTTTTTTGACCCGGCAGTTTTGCGGCCAGCCCCGTTCATACTGGGGCCACAGACCGTGCAGCACAAAGGCATAGTGACGATTGCGACCGCATTGCTGACGATCACGACGACCGGCATTGCTGTCGCAAAATGTTGGTGACCAGGAAAGAACCAGGGCGTAATAGTCAAACACACCGGCTTTATTTTTCCTTTTGTTGTCATAGCGTCTCGCCCCGGCATCCGGGACGGGCAGGGCGATGACCAGCAGAAGGGCAAGAGACAGGCATACTGTCGACATGGTGAGAAGGGAACGACGCAATGTCATATTATCTTTCCTGTTGTTGGGTCAAAAATAATCAGACGCCAGACTGAAGGCCAAATGCGTCCGGTTTATGTCTTGCGGACCGCGGGATCAGCCTCTGGAGCCCGAGGCCAGCATATCGAGAAACAGGGGGACGGGTATGGGCATGAACTCCTCTCCCTTTGTCTCTTTCATCCAGTCGGCATGAAGGTCGTTGAAATGATCCGGGAGTTTATCATCGCCATTCAGTTCCCTGACGCTCTGGTCGATAGCTTCGCGGGCAAAGGGAATAAACGGGATGGTTGCCATATCGGGCGCCGAACCGCCGGGCCTCGGCATGGGAGCGTTGGTGAGGGTGATACAGATGATTTCCCCCACTTCGGGAATATCCTCTATGGCACCAATCAGGATGCGCGAGCTTTCAAAGCCTGGCATGGTTTCATAAGTCCAGCTTTGCCCGACTTCATAATATTTTTGCGCCACAGAAAAGATCCTTCCGGTGATTGTCATATTTTCCGGCACACAATACATATTTTCCTTTTGCAAGGGCAAGTTTTTCATTTTCGCACCGGGATTATGCCAGGG